>NZ_JBFBCF010000034.1:0-104061 GCF_040683035.1 Streptosporangium sp. NPDC051022
CCGCTCGCGTGCGGCCTCGAGTTCTTGTGGTGTCATCCCTGTCACCCCCGAACGGGAGACACACCCTCACCACCCAAGGTAACCAAGCCCTACTAACCGCCGTTCTTTTTGAGCAGGGCCGCCGCGTTCGCCTTCCACTTCTCCAGGATCGCCCTGGACTCGGTCAGTTTCTCCTGCTGGGAGGCCACCAGGTGCTTCTCGTAGGCGATCCGCACGCTTTTGTAGACCCCGACGACGTTCGCCGCCTTCTGGCACCCCGCGTCGATTCGGGCCACCCTTTTCTCTTCCTCGCTCGCCGGGACGGAAGGGTCCCGGTTGACCCATGCGATGTCGTTCGGCGGAACCACCGGACTCTCATAGGAGAGTCCCTCGGCTGTCACACAGTTCTTCCACTCGGCGAGTGCCCGGCGCACCCTGCTGTCGCTCATGGCCGAACTGCGCGCGAGCACGGCCAGGTTGCGCGCGTCCGCGGGAAGCTCGACGAGGCCGGCGCTCTGGCCGTATATCTTGCGTCTGGCCTCCTGGAAACAGCCTCCCTCCGGAATCGCACGGCCCGTCTTCGTCTGCTGCTCGTATCCCTCGTAGGCGGCCATCTGCTCCTGCGACGGGCCGTTTTCGGGGTCGGGCCCGTTCAGGACGGCGAGTTCCGGATCCGCCGAGGGGCGGGGATATCCCTGCACGGCCACGGTGGCGGGATCGAGATATTCGAAGTAGTCGTACTCCTTGAAGGACTCCGGGTCCCACGAACGGACGGCACCGGGTTCCCAGTCGGTGAACCCCAGGGACCGCATGCATGAGTCGGCCGCGAGTTCCTGGGCGACGACGGCCTTTTTGAGGTCCTCCATCGACATCATGTAGGGGTCGAGCGGCATGGGAATCCGTTTTCCGTCCGACACTTTGAGGATCCGCTTGATAGAAGGTTCTTCCGTTTTCTGGGGACCGGCGACGGGAGAAGGGGAACCGCTCGGATCGGCCGGAGACGGCAGAACCACGGAAGCGGAGGAGGACGGTGTCACGGAAGGGGAGAGGGAGGGGGTCACGGAGGCCGACGGAGACGGCGCCGTCGTGCCCGGAACGGAGGCGCGCCGGTCTTCCCCCTGGTCGCCACAGCCTGTGACGGCGGCGCCGATGACCATCCCCGCGGCGACGATGCTCAGTCCCCTGCCACCGGTCGACCCGATGAACCGTCTCACTACCGACCTCTTCTCCAGGAGTGACGGGAATTCCGGATCGTTCTCCGGAGGGGTTTCCACCCCGAACACAAAGGCATGGAAATCAACCCCGGCCCCGACGATACGTCACGGTAAAAGTCTCCGGCGGGGATTGTTCACCCGCAATGAGAGGTCGCGCTCTTCGAAAACCCGCCGGCCGCTCGAAGACGGACACATGAGGTCACCGGCGGACGGAAATGTCTCCCGACGAAGCCCCGGATGATGGTTTCGGCGCCTTTTCTTCCCGTCGTCCGCCGGATCGGACCGGATGAGTTTTCCGGGCGCATGTGGCGGGCGTATGCGACGGGCGGGCGTACACGACGGGCGGATCCGAAGCGGGTCCGGGGCGGGTCCGGAGCAGGTTCGGGGCGGGTCCGGAGCAGGTTCGGCGGGCCGATCACCGCATGAGCCGGGTACGGCCCCGCGGCGACCGCCATGCGGCCGAACCTCAGTGCGGGCCACAGAGCGAGGCACAGGGCGGGCCGCGTACCGGGCCGGGCGATCCGGCCCGGTACGGAGGCCTCAGACGATGGGCGGGCGCCCCAGGCGGAGCATGCGCCAGGCGGTCTTCCAGCCCATCGGGCGACGCTCTCCGGCCGGCTCGCGCAGGCCCTCGCCGAAGCCCTTGAACCAGGCTCTCAGGGCCGGGCGGGAGCGTTCGCGGAGCAGCGTGAGAACGATCCAGTTGAGGAGGTAGAGCGTGGCCAGGGGCCAGGGGAGGTTCCGGCGGGCCAGCCAGACCCGGTTACGGGCGTTGAGGCGGTAGAAGTCCGTGTGCCGGGTCGGCGGGACCTGCGGGTGGTACATGACGGTCTGGGCGTCGTACTCGATGCGGTAGCCCTCGCCGAGCAGCCGCCAGGCCAGGTCGGTCTCCTCGTGGGCGTAGAAGAAACGCTCGGGGAGACCGCCGACCTGGAGGAAGGCCGAACGGCGGATGGCACAGGCGCCACCCAGGAAGGTGGTCACCGGGGAGGACCGCTCAGGGTCGCCGGCGCGCAGACGCGGGACGTGGCGGCGCTGCCCCACCCCGCCCTCGGGATCCATCACGCGGAAGGAGATGACCGCGAGGTCGTGCTCGGTGGAGAAGCGCTCACGCAGGTGGGAGACGAGGTCCGGTGCGCCGTACCAGCCGTCGTCGTCCAGGAAGAGGACCACGTCGCCCGAGCACTCCTCGACGCCGCGGTTGCGGCCCGCCGGGATGCCCGTGTTGTGGCTCAGCCGTACGGTCCTGATCGAGGCCGACGAGCCGACGGGGACGCTGACCGGCAGTTCGGGGACGTCCGCGCCGTTGCCGACGATGACGACCTCGACGTCGCCGTCGGTCTGGTTGAGCGTGGACTCGACCGCCCGGGCCAGCTCGGGAACCCGGTTGCCCATGGTGAGGATGACGCACGAGATCTTCAACGGGTCATCGCCTTGACGCGTCGAGAGCACGTGCCGAGCATACTTTCATGATCACCGAGTCTGCTGGGTGGGGCGATTCTGGCTTCGTTACAACTTCCTGATTTACCGGACAATAAGCGTATCGGAACCGCTGGCAAACACTCACCAAACAGGTGAGTGTTCGCACCTACGACGCACCGCGACGCCATCCGGTTCCTCATGAAAGCCGCCTGGATGCCAGGATGCTCACCAGGTGCAGGATCATCTGCAGCACCGCGACCGCCACACAGGCCACCATGAGCACCCTCGTCGCGGCCAGGCCGCCGCTGAGGGTGTCCCACAGTGCGACGAGCACCACGATGAGGGACAGTTCGACCGCCTGGACGAGCCGGTGGAACTTCAGCGCGGCGGCGGCCCTGCGGGCCATGCCGAGACCCCGCGACCGGAAGTGCTCGGCCGAGCTCTCCGTCGCCGCGACCAGGCCCGACCTGGCACGTGCCACGTCGACCAGGTCGGTCTCCGCCTTGATCAGGATGGCGCCGAGCGCGGCGGCGAAGCCCATCACGGTGTACCAGTCGGGAAGGACCTCGGACGCCCGGAAACCCAGCCCGATGAGCAGGGCGGCCTCCGCGAAGTAGTGGCCGACCCGGTCGAGGTAGACACCGGTGATGGAGGTGCGTCCCGTCCAGCGCGCCAGCTCGCCGTCCGAACAGTCGAGCAGCAGGTAGAGCTGGATCAGCAGGGCGGCGCCCACGGCCGCCCACAGGCCGGGAAGCGCCAGGACGACGCCCGCCAGCAGCCCGGACAGGATCATCAGCCAGGTGGTCTGGTTGGGGGTGATCGGCGTCTTGGCGAGGAACCAGGTGACGTAGATCGACAGCTTGCGCATGTAGAGCGAGCCCGCCCAGTGCTCGCCGCTGTTGCGGCCCATGGTCGACTGCGGCTGGGCGACCGCGCGGAACTCAGCGACCGACGGCCCGGACATAGTCCCCCACCCGATCGCGAATCTCCGGCTCGGACAGGCGCAGGTGCTCCAGGATCGTGTAACGCCCCGGACGGGTCGAGGGCGCCAGCATGACCGCCTCGGCGAACTGCTCGTCGGTCAGCCCGGCATCCGCTGGGGTGACCGGCAGCTCGTGCCCGCGCAGGCAGTCGACGACCTGGGTCAGCCTCCGCGAGTCCTCGCGGAGGAAGAAACAGAAGGCGGCACCGATCCCGGCGAGCTCGCCGTGATTGGAGGTGCCCGGAAAAAGCTGATCCACGGCATGCAGGATCTCATGGTCTCCGCCGCTGGAAGGACGGGAAGACCCGGCGACGACCATCGACATGCCCGACAGGATGAGCGCCTCGGCCAGCACGGTCAGGAAGGCGTCGGACTCGATCGAGTCGGACCTGCCGATCACCGCCTCCGCCGCGGTACGGGCCATCGAGCAGGCCAGGCCGTCGATCGGCTCGCCCCGCTCGGCGTTGCCGAGCTGCCAGTCCTCGATCGCCGACAGGTTGCTCACCACGTCGCCGACCCCGGAGCGGACCAGGGAGGCGGGCGCGTCGTGGACGAAGTCGAGGTCGACCACGATGGCCAGCGGCATCGGCACGCCGAAAGAGCCCTTGCCCCCGTCGTGCGTCAGCGACGCGACCGGCGAGCAGATGCCGTCGTGCGACAGGTTGGTGGCCACCGCGACCATCGGGATCCCGGCCAGCGACGCGGCGTACTTGGTCGCGTCGATGGTCTTGCCGCCGCCGATGCCGACGACCGCCTCGTAGGCGCCCTTGCGCAGGTCGGCCCCCAGCGAGACCGCCGCGTCGACCGAGCCGTCGGACACCCGGAAGACCTGGGCCTCGCCGAGCGAGGGGGCGATCACCGAGGCGATCCGGTCCCCCTGGCCCGCGCCGACGGCCACCGCCACCCGCCCCGAGGTCGCCACCCGGCTGTCGGCGAGCAGCGTGCCGAGCTGGGCGATCGCGCCCCGCCGTACCTCCATGGTCAGCGGGGCGGGCAGCATCCTGGCTAGTATCGGCACGCGATCTCCCGCGCCTTCGCGAGGTCGTCGTGGTTGTCGACCTCGACCCACGAGACCTCACCGATCGGGGCGACGGCGATCTTCTCGCCGCGGGCGACCAGCTCCTGGTAGCCGTCCTCGTAGTACAGCTGCGGGTCGCGCTCGAAGGTGGCCTGAAGCGCGTCGGCGAGGCGCTCACCGATGCCGGGGCGGATCAGCGTCGCGCCGATGTACTCCCCGGCTGCGTCGGCCGGGTCCATCAGCTTGGTGATCAGCTTCAGATGGCCGTCGCCGTCGAGGGTGACCTTCATCTCCTCGTCGGCGAGCTTCTTGACGTCGTCGACCGCGAGCAGGATGTCGCTGGTCGCGGGGGCGGCCAGCAGCGTCTCCTCGACGGAGACCGGGTGCACGGTGTCGCCGTTGACCAGCAGCACGCCCTGGTCGAAGTAGTCGCGCGCACACCACAGGGAGTAGGCGTTGTTCCACTCCTCGGCCTTGTCGTTGTGCACGAGGGTGAGCTTCACACCGTGCCGCCGCTCCAGCTCGGCCTTCCGCTCGTGTACGGCCTGCGCCTGGTAACCGATGATGACCACGACGTCACGGAGGTCGGCGGCCGCGAGATTCCGCAGCGAGATGTCCATGATCGTGGTGTCACCGTCGACCGGCACGAGCGCTTTGGGCAGCGTGTCGGTGTACGGCCGCAGGCGTCGTCCGGCCCCGGCGGCCAGCACCATTCCCAGCAACGTGCACTCCTCATCCAAGTGAGCCCCTCCACGGGCACTCCTGGCTCAAAAGGTTAGTTGCCTTCAGGCCCTGATCGTGTAATCGGAGGTTTGCCGGGTGTTCTCAATCGTGTGCCCCCGCCTCCGCCGTGTCCGTCCCCGATCTCGGCACGGCCAGCCAGCAGGTCACGCTTTCCCACCCAAACAGGCCCCACAGATAGAGAGAGAACAGGACAAAGAGCAAGGTCACCTGTCCGGTGAGGCCGCCCAGTGCGATCAGCAGCATCCGACCGTCCCAGCCGAGCCCGAAAGTGCCCAGCCAGGCGGGCGGGTAGACACGCTGGCGCAGGCGGTAAACAAGATCATAGTGGTGGAAGGCCATCGCGCCGAGCAGGGTGAAGATCAACCAGGGCGGCACGCCGTGCGCGAACCCCACCGACGCCACGAACCCGTACTCGGTCAGGCGCAGGATCGGCGGGACCAGCCAGTCGAGCCGGCCGTCGTGCGGGTGGGAACTGCCCGGGCCCGCCAGCAGCAGCGCCACCGCCGGCGCGAACACCGCCAGGCCGTCGCTGCCCGCCACCCCGACCATCAGCAGCACCCCGGTCACGAACGTCCCGGCGAGCACGGGCGGCAGCGGCGGCAGCTGGCCCGCGACCAGCGTGCCCATCGCGCGGGACAGCACCCCGTCGTCCCGGTAGGCCATCACGTTGCCGCGCGGCACCGGCGTCATCTGGACGGTGGTCACCACGATCGCGCCCCTTTCCTGAAGTCCCTCGGCGGCTCCCCCGCCGCGCCGCGCGAGCCGTACGGCCCGGACGCCTCGTGCCCTCTTCCCGGCCCTGCCTGGACACGGAGGCCGTACGGCCCGGCCGCCGCCGTCATCGGCCGACCGATCTGCCGACCCGGCCGGCGAGCGTGTAGAGGACGGCGACACCGCCCCAGACCAGCAGCGCGACGAACGTCACCCGCGCGTCGAAGAGAGCCGCCGTCACCGCGATCAGGGCCATCCGCTCCCCGATGGGAAGCACGATGATCTTCTTGAGCCAGCGGGTGAGGGAGTCCTGCTCCAGGCGGCGCGACAGCCGTACGACCCAGTTGCCCCCGCCCGTCCGCGGACGCGGCCCGCCCTCGTCCACAGCCCCGTCACCGTCACCGTCACCGTGCCGCGACGCCTTCCGCGGCGAGGGGCGGGCGACCACGTCGCCCCGCGTGGTCAGCGAGCCCGCGACCCCGGCCCACGCCGGGCGCGCCCGCTCCGCGTCGGTGCGGGCCCCGGCGTAGGAGAAGTCGATCATGTGGCGGAGCGTCTGCAGGATCATCGCCCCGACCGCCAGCCCCCAGATGCCCTCCGGGGCGCCGCCCGGGTCGTTCGCCCCCGCCACGTAGCCGACGGCGAGACCCACGTAGACGACGTACTCCTTGACCCGGTCGAAGGTGGAGTCCAGCCACGCGCCGAGCGGGGAGAAGGCGCGGGTGTAGCGGGCGAGCTGGCCGTCCACGCAGTCGAGCACGAACGACAGGTAGAGCAGGACCGCCCCGGCGACCTGCGCGGAACGGGTGCCGGCGGAGAACCAGAGGGCGGCCAGCACGGCCAGGCCGACGGACATCCCGGTGACCGCGTTCGGCGTCAGGCCCAGCCTGGCGGCCAGTTTGACCACGTGCTTGGACCAGGAGCTCACGAAGTAGGTGGCGAAGAAGCCGTCCTCGGTCTTGACCGCGGAGTCCAGCCGGGCGTCGGCCTCGTCGACCTCGCCCAGGCGCCGCACGGCCTCGTCCGCCTCGGCCTGGGTCGCCACCCGTTCGCAGCGCAGCCGCCCGAGCCTGACCGCGGCCACCTTGACGCCTGAGCGCAGCAGACCGGCCAGCAGCAGCTCGCCCGCCTCCGCGCCGTCCATGGCGCCGAACCGGCCGACCTCGGCCAGGTCCGCCAGCGTCTCCGCGGTCGCGGCCAGGGTCAGCAGGTCGTCCACGCCCACCTGGAAGACGCCCCTGAACGTGCCGTTGGGCTCGGTGACGTCATGGAAGGAGGTCCCGGCCGCGACCAGCAGGCCCCTCTCGATCCGGGCCGGCGGGCGCAGCGGCCCCGGCTCCTCACCTCCCTTGACCACCAGCGCGCCCGTACGGCGCCCCGCGCGCTCCAGGAGCAACGCCAGCGCCTCGGTGTGGGCCACCAGGTCCCCCGCGGTCACGGCCACCGGCCCGGTGGCCGTACGGGCGATCCCGGCGACCCTGCGCAGGTCGTCCGCGAGGCCGCCCGACCCCTCCGAACCGATCATGTAGGCCCCGCCGGGGGGGTGGATGACGTCGCTGGACCGGGCGATCACGTGAACGTCCCCGGTGGAGAGCGTGACGAGTTGCCCGGTCAGCCTGTCGAGCAGCGTGCCGTCGGCGCAGCGCAGAGCGGCGCCCCCGCCGCCGGCGAGCACGACGGCGATCGTCCGCGCGACGGCGGGCGACCCGGAATCGTCGGGTGGTGCGGAGTCGGGCGGCGGGGAAGGGTCGGAATCCTGATCCTGCAAATCTGGCTCCTTCGTATCCGACGGGATCACCGCGCGAATCGGGGAGTGCGCACTTAGCGTAGCGAGATCTTGACTGCATAGCACGGGACCGCGACCCGGTATCGGGTACTCAACCGTTACGCTCGCCGTATCCGGACCGTTGAAGGAAGCAGACCTTGGCCGCTCTTGAACCACGCCTTCGCACCGTCGGGGTCGTCCTCGCCGGTGGGGTCGGCCAGCGCGTCGGCCTCAACACCCCCAAACAGCTCATCAAGATCGCTGGTAAGACGATTCTGGAGCACACGCTGGCCGTGTTCAACGGTGCGCCGGAGATCGACGAGATCATCGTGCTGATGACGCCCGGCTTCACCGAGGACGTGGAACAGGTCGTCGCCCACGGCGGCTTCAGGAAGGTCAGCAAGATCCTGGAGGGCGGCGCGAGCCGTACGGAGACCACCTGGCGGGCGCTGAGGGCCCTGGGCGGCCAGGAGTGCGACGTGCTCCTGCACGACGCCGTACGGCCGCTGCTGGAACCCCGGATCATCACCGAATGTGTGGAGGCCCTGAAGGTCTACTCGGCCGTCGACGTGGCGATCCCGAGTTCGGACACGATCGTGGTCGCCGCCCCCGGGCCGCGCGGGGAGATCATCCGCGACATCCCGGAGCGGGCCAGGCTCCGGCGCGGTCAGACCCCGCAGTGCTTCCGCCTGTCGGTGATCCGCGAGGCCTACGAGCGGGCGTTCGCCGACCCCGACTTCGACCGGCAGCCGCCGACCGACGACTGCGGCGTGGTGCTGCGCTACCTGCCCGACGTGCCGATCTACATCGTGCCGGGCAGCGAGCACAACATGAAGGTCACCCACCCGGTCGACGTGTTCATCGCCGACAAGCTCTTCCAGCTCGCCGCGGGCACCGCCCCCGAGCACTCCTCCTTCGCCTACCGTGAGGCGCTGGAGGGCAGGACCGTGGTGGTCTTCGGCGGCAGCTACGGCATCGGCGCCGACGTGGTCGACCTGACCGAGCGCCACGGCGCCGAGGTGTTCTCCTTCTCCAGGTCGCTGAACGGCGTGCGCGTGGAGGACCCCCAGGCGGTCGAGGACGCCCTCGCCCACGCGGCCAAGGAGACCGGCAGGATCGACTACGTGGTCAACACGGCCGGGGTGCTGCACATGGGCAAGCTCGGCGAGGTCGACGACGCCACGATCACCGAGACCGTGGGCGTGAACTACCTCGGTCCCGTCAACGTCGCCAGGGCCGCCATCCGCCACCTCCGCGAGACCCAGGGCCACCTACTGCTCTACACCTCCTCCTCCTACACCAGGGGCCGGGCCGACTACAGCCTCTACTCCTCCACCAAGGCCGCCGTGGTCAACCTGACCCAGGCGCTCGCCGACGAGTGGGCCGAGTACGGCGTGCGGGTCAACTGCGTCAACCCGGAGCGGACCGGCACCCCGATGCGGATCCGCGCCTTCGGGGACGAACCCGTGCACACCCTTCTCTCTCCGCGCGCCGTCGCCCAGACCTCGCTGGACGTGCTCGTCTCGCAGCTGACCGGCCAGGTGATCGACGTCCGCCTCGACGGCGCCTGAACCCCGGCCGCCCGGGAGTGCTCGACCGCGCCCGGCCCCCGGCCGACCGGGAGTGACGGTGACCCGGCGGTGACGACGAAAGGGCGCATACCTCCTCACCTCATGCGCCACCCCCCAGACCCATGCCGACATGCCCAATCCTTACCTCAACCGGACAAGTAGCCACAGCGCGTCTACCAGGGCGAACACCACCCACCGGTTAGCGTCAGAGGATGAAGCATGATCTTCGTGCCCTCATGGTGTGCGCCGCCGTGCTCGGCTCGTACCCGCCGCTGGTCGTCACCGCCCTGTGGCCCAGGCCGTGGCCGTTCCTGGCGTGCTGTGCCCTGTCCTACGCGGCGGAGATCGCGGCCAGGCATCGCGCCCGCCCGCTGGTCGATCTGCTGAGCAGGGTGCATCTGGGGATCACGACGCGGTTCGTGCTGCGGGAGATGGCCGCCGTCGTCCTGGCCGCCCGTACGGCGGGCACCGACTCCCCCTGGTTCGCCCTCCTGGTCCTGGGGCTGTTCGCCCTGCACGGCGTGCGGGCCGCGCAGACCTGGCTGGCGTTGCGCTACCACCGGACGCTGAACCAGCTGCCGGTGCTGACCCGCAACCTCGGCGTGCCCGAGACGCCGGCGGCGCCGTGGAACGTCCTGGTCGACCATCGCAGGATGCGCCTGCTCCACCTCGACATGCTGCCGATCGGCGGCGCGGCCCTGGACGCGGCGCTCGGCGGCGGCCACCTGGGCGCGGACGGGGTGGTGATCGCGCTGGGGATCGGGGCGGCGGGCGTGGCCGCCCTGCTGCCCCACCTGTTCCGGATCCGGCCGCTGAAGGACAGGAAGGGCGTGCTGCGGACGGCCGGGGAACGGCTCGCGGCCTACGACCCCGAGGTGGTCCTCTACTTCTCCGGGCCGAACGACTCCGCCTACCAGGTCACCATGTGGCTGCGCCCGCTGGAGCGGGCGGACCGGCGGGCCGTGGTGGTGCTGCGGGAACGGGAGATGTTCGGGATCCTGACCGGCACCTCGCTGCCGGTGGTCTGCGTTCCCTCCGCGGCCGACCTGATGGGTTTCGAAGCGCTCGGGGGCGCGCGGCTGTGCCTGTACCCCTCCAACGTCGGCAAGAACATCCACATGCTCCGCATCCGGGGCATGCGCAGCGTCTTCGTCGGCCACGGCGACAGCGACAAGGAGGCCTCGTTCAACCCGTTCACCAAGGTCTACGACGAGGTGTGGGTGGCGGGCCGGGCCGGGCGCGACCGGTACCTGCGCGCCCGGGTGGGTGTGCGCGACGAGGACGTCCACGAGGTCGGCCGCCCGCAGCTGTCCGGGATCCACACCCGGGGGCCGGGCCTGCCCTACCGCACGGTGCTCTACGCGCCCACCTGGGAGGGGTGGACCGACGACCTGTTCCACACCTCGATCGTCACCATGGGGCCGCGCATCGTCGCGGCCCTGCTCGCCCACTCGCCCCCGGTACGGATCATCTACAAACCGCACCCGCTGACCGGCTACCGCAGCCGCGAGGCGCGCGAGGCGCACCGGCGGATCAGCGCGATGCTGGAGGCGGCCGAGCTGTCCGGGTCGATCGCCCGCCATCCCGCGGGCTCCGGCGGCACGGGGACGATCAGGCACCTGGTCGTCACCGGCGGCGAACCGACCCTGTACGGCTGCTTCAACCAGGCCGACCTGCTGGTCACCGACATCTCCAGCGTGGTGGCCGACTTCGTCGCCAGCGGCAAGCCGTACATGGTGACGAACGTGGCGGGACTGCCCGTGGAGGTCTTCCGCGAGCGGTACCCGAGCACGGCCGCGGGCTACCTGCTCACCGAGGACCTGGAGCGGCTCCCCGGCGTGCTGCGCGGCCTGGGAGAGGGCGGGGAGGACGTCCTGGCGGCGGCACGGCGCAGGCTCAGGACGTACTTGCTGGGCCCCGAGCGCCCGGACGCCATGACCCGGTTCAACGAGGCGGTGAACGCCGCCTACGCCCGCGCCTGCGAGGTCCGTGGCCCAGACGGCCCCGGTGGCCCCAGTGGCCCCGGCGGGGGCGTGGACGGCCCGGACCGTGTCCCGGGGGCCGCGGGGGTCCCGGGGATTTCGGGGGTCGCGGGGACGGCGGGGACCGCCCTCACGGGCGGTTGAGGGCGTTGGGGGCGCGACCGTACGGTGTGACGGCCGCGCCCGCGCGGATGCGCCCGGAGACGCGGAACAAGCGGAACAAGCAGAACGAGCCGGCCCGGGAACGCGGGGTCAGCCGGACTTGGCGAGGCTCCGCGGACTCGTCAGGAAGCCCCACCCCCACGACATGTGCATGGTCATGTAGACCAGCGGCAGCCGCAGGAGCGCCGCGGCGGGCAGGCCGTTTCCGGTGACCGCGGCGCCCGCCAGGATCGCCGCCAGGTAGCCGCCGGGGATCAGCAGGCCGGGCCAGAGGAACGGCGAGACGAGCAGGCCCGCGAGGATGGCCAGCACGGCCGCCGGAGGGGCCAGGTAGCGCAGGTTGATCGTGCCCTCGTGGGTGCGGGCGACCACCCTGCGCCAGCGGCCGTAGTGGAAGTACTGCTTGGCCAGGGCGCTGACCGTCGGCCTGGGCCGGTAGGAGACGCGCATGCGGGGCTGGAACCACACCAGGCCGCCCGTCTCGCGGATGCGGTGGTTCATCTCCCAGTCCTGCGCCCGCTGGAAGTGCTCGTCGTAGCCGCCGACGCGCTCCAGCGCCTCGCGGCGGAACACCCCGAGGTAGACGGTGTCAGCCGGGCCCGCGGTGCCGCCGGTGTGGAACCTGGCCCCGCCCACACCGATCTTGGAGGTCATGGCGCGGGCGACCGCCTGCTCGAACGGTGTGATCCCCTCGGCGGCCATGATGCCGCCGACGTTGTCGGCCCCGGTCTCCTCCAGCGTCTCGACCGCGACCCTGAGGTAGTCGTCCGGGAGCATGGCGTGACCGTCCACCCGGGCGATGATCCCGTTGCGGGACGCGGCGATGGCGGCGTTGAGGGCGTTCGGTGTGCGGCCTGTCGGGTTCGGGACCACGATCACCCGCGGATCCTCCGCGGCTATCGCGTCCGCGACCTCCTGGGTGCGGTCCTTGGAGGGACCGATGGCGAGCACGACCTCGATCGGTCCCGCGTAACGTTGCGACAGGACCTGACGCACCGCCTCCCGAAGATGGCGCTCCTCGTTCAGCACCGGGATGACGATGGAGATGGGGGGCCAGACACGTGTCTCGGGAGACGACGCCGGCGCGGGCGAGTCGGGGAACTGCTTCATGGCGTCGCTCACGCTACTGTACGGACGGGTACCTCATCGACCCAGCTGGACGCCTAGGGGGCCACGCATGCGCGACCCGGAAGACGAGGACTCGGCCGTGCGGGTGGGCGGTGACGCCTACGGAACGGTCCGGGTGAGTCCACGGCGTGACCGCCGGTCCGCCCGGAGCGCTCGTTCCCGGCGGCGCGGCCTGATCCTGGCCGGCGCGCTCTCCTGCCTGGTGCTGGGCGGTTCGGGGACGACGTGGGCGTTCACAAGCTACGTGGGAAACAAGATCAAGTCGGTTGACGCGGGCGTGCCCGGATCGCGCTCGACCGGCGCCATGAACATCCTGGTCGTCGGCGTGGACAAGCGCGACAACCTCACCCGCCGGCAGCAGAACCAGCTCAAACTGGGTCGCGAGTCCGGCCAGCGCACCGACACCATGATGGTGCTCCATCTGTCGGAGGACCACACCGGGGTCACCGTGGTCAGCCTCCCCCGCGACACCTGGACGACGATCCCCGGCCAGGGCATGCACAAGATCAACGCGGCCTACCAGCTCGGCGGCCCGAAGCTCGCCGTACGCGCCGTGCAGAACGCCACCGGCCTGACCATCAACCACTACGTCGAGGTCAACGTGCTCGGCTTCATCGAGGTGGTCGACGCGCTGGGCGGCGTCTCGGTCTGCACCCCCGTGGCCATCGACGACCCGAAGACCGGCCTCAAGCTCGAACCGGGCAGTTACTCCCTCGACGGGGCCAAGGCCCTGTCCTACGCCCGCACCCGGGCCACCGCCCGTTCCGACTTGGACCGCATCGACCGCCAGCAGCAGGTCATCTCGGCCCTGCTGCACCAGGCGCTGAGCGGCGGCACGCTGACCAACCCCGTCAAGCTCACCGCGTTCGTCAACAGCACCCTCGGCACGCTCAGCGTGGACGACGCGCTCCGCAAGGACCTGCTCGGCCTGGCCGACCAGCTCAAGAACGTCTCGACCGACGACGTGGCCTTCGCGACGGTCCCGCTCTCCGACGTCGACTACCGGACGCCGACCGGCGAATCCGCCGTGCTCTGGGACAAGCAGGCCGCCGCCGACCTGTTCCGCCGGATCGCCGCCGACGAGTCGCTCACCAAGCCCGCCGCTCCCACGGCGAGCCCGTCCGCCTCCCCGTCCGTCTCCCCCTCCGCCAAGCCCTCCCCCTCGGCCACCCCGCTGACCGTGCCGCCCGCGCGCATCGCGGTCAGGGTGCTCAACGGCACCCTGATCAGGGGCCTCGGCGCGCGGACGAGGGCCGACCTGCTCCGGATCGGGTTCATGGTCCCCCAGGGCGCGGGCGACACCCGGGAGAGAGACCACGACAGGACGATCGTCCGGTACGGCCCCGGCCGCGAGGACTCCGCGCGCACCCTGTCGGCCGCGCTGCCCGGATCCGAGACGCGCCTGATCGAGACCCTCGGCGACCGGATCGAGGTGATCGTCGGCAGCGAGTACTCGGGGGTCAAGAAGGTCACCGTCAAGGAGACCCCGGCTGCGACGCCGTCCCCGACGGCCACCCAGAGCACCGTCCCCACGGCCAGGACGGCGACCCAGAACATCTGCAAGAAATGAGTCCGTCGCGCGCGAGGCGTCCGGCGGGGAAACGGAAGCCGGGAGTGCGGTAACGATCAGGGCACGCGGTAACCCGGGCCGGTGCCGGGACACGTCCGTTACTCGTGGAGTTGCTAAGGCACGACGTCGAGGCCGCCACCGAACGGCGCATGGCCAGAATGATCATTTACGCCAGGGTGGGAACCACGGCCTTCCTGCTGGTTCCACTGGTCTCCTGGAACCGCCTGGCCGCTCCCTGGGCGGCGGTGGCCGCGGCCGCGCTGGCCACCGCCGCGGCCGTGTGGTTCACACACCGGGCCTGGCGAACCGCCACCCTGGACGATCCGCTGCTGGTCTGGACCGACGTGGCGGTGAGCCTCATCGTGATGGTCGTGGGCTCACGCGCCGCCTTCCCGCACGAACGCAACGTCGTCCTGACGGCCCTGCTGCCGTTCTCGCTGGCCACCTCGGCGGTGCTCGGCTTCGGGCTGGGCTGGACACGCCGCGCGGTGGCCGCGGTGGCCGTGCTCGCCGCCGTCTGGACGGCCTCGATCTATCCCAACCTCACCCAGAAGCTGCTGTCCGACCTGCTGGGCTTCACGCTGTGGTTCCTGATCGCGATGCTGATCGGCAGGGAGCTGCGCGACCTCGCGGGGCAGACGGTGCGCGCGCAGCGGCTGGCCGAGGAGCGTCAGGAGCTGCTGGCCGAGTACAAGCACCGCCAGGAGTCGATGCGTCAGCGCGAGTCGGCCCACCGGGCGATCCACGACGACCTGCTGCCGATCGTGGAGCGGGTCGCGGGCAGCCCGCTGCTGGACCCGCCGATCGCGCGCGCCGCCCGCCGCGCCGCCCTGCGGGCCAGGCGGTTCATCATGGACGAGCGCACGACGGCGTTCGCCGACCTGATGGCCGAGGTCGTCGAGAGCGCCGCGGACCTGGGCCTGGAGCTCACCCACGTGCTGCGCGTGTCCGAGGACCCGCCTCCCGAGATCGGCGAGGTGCTCGCCTCCGCGGCCCGCGAGGCGCTGAACAACGTCGCCAGGCACGCGGGCAACCCGCTGGGCGTGCACCTGTACGCCGCGGCGGCCGACGACGGGGTGACCATCATCGTCCGTGACCGGGGCCGGGGTTTCTCCCCCGGCACGGTCCCGCACGGCGGCGGTATGTCGCGCAGCTTCGCCGCCGTCGAGCGGTACGGCGGCAGCTGCGAGATCGACTCGCCGCAGGGCGGCGGCACCAAGGTCGTCCTGCGCTGGCCGGGAGGGCGGCGGTGAGCGCGCTGGTCGGGATCGTCGACGACCACCCCATCGTCTCCTATCCCCTGGCCGAGGCGCTGCGCGCGGCCGGGCACCGGGTGCTGGAGCCGGTGACCGCCGTCGAGGCGCTGCCCGCCGTCCATCCCGTGGGGGTGGCGGTCTGCGACCACTCGCTGCCCGAGGGCCGTACCGGCGCCGAGGCGGTGGCCCACCTCACCGCCTGCGGCTGGCGGGTGCTGGCCACCTCCGGGGTCGCGGGCCGCGAGCAGGTGCTCGGCATGATCGCGGCCGGGGCCTGGGGATACGTGGAGAAGCGGTTCACCACCCATCGTGAGTACGTCCACGCGGTCGGCGTGGTCGGCGCGGCCCGTCACTACGTCTCACCGCTGCTGGCCGCGCTCCTCCTCGACGACGCCGACGCCCGGCCGCTGGGGAAGGGCGACCTGACGGCCGGTCAGCGGACGGCGCTGCGGGCGCTGGCCGAGGGCGACAGCGAGCAGGAGGTCCGCACCGCCCTGCGGACGGACGCGGCCGGGCTGGAGGCCGCGCTGGCCGGCGCGTTCGCGCTGACCTCCCGCCGCCGCAGGATGAACCGGCTGACACCGCGCGAACTCGACGTGGTCGCCGTGGTGGGGTGCCGGGGCCTGAGCCTGAAGGAGACCGCCAGGGAGCTGGGGATCAGGCCGGGCACCGTCGCCGACCACCTTGAGGCGGCCAAGCGGAAGTATCTGGCCTCCCACCCCGGGGAGAAGGACCTCTCCCCCCGCGCCGCGGCCCTGCGCTGGGCGATGGAACTGCGCCTGTGCTGATCCTGCCGTATCCGGCGATCCGCCGGACATCCCCATGATTGGGGATGTCCGGCGGCGGAGGGGTTGCCCCAAACTCGGTGTGGGGCCCGTCCTTTTCGTCAGGAGCAGAACATGCGCGCACGGATCATGTTGTCCACCCTCGCCGGCGCGGCGCTGGTCGCCACAGCGCTCCCGGCTCCCGCCCAGGCAAGCGGTACGGCCCGCGGCTCGGCGAGCTACAGCGTCACCATCTCGGGCAACGTCAACGGCAGGAACTTCCAGCGCTCGGGAACCGTCGTCCTGCGCAGCACCGTCACCCGGGTCACCACCAACGGGGTCAACCCGGTGGACGTCTGCCTGAAGTCGGGCTTCCCCGCCGGGGCGCCGGACGTCGGCGCCATCTGGTACGGCAGCAACTCGGCCTGCGTCCGGAGCGCCGCCTCCCTCGACATGGCCTTCGTCTCGGTCAACGGCAACACCGTGACGGTCTCGCCGGACAAGCGGATCTCCGCCACCTCCGCCAACAACTTCACCGCGACCAGCAGCATCACCACCTGCATCTACTACCCGGTCGAGGGCGGGGCCACCTACACCTTCCGCGACAACGGCACCGTCTCCGGGCGGATCTCGATACGCGGATTCGGCGGCTACCCCTGCGGCAACTCCACCTACAACGCCACCCTCTCGGGCCGCCGCAACTGACCCCCGGCCCGGCGTCCCCGGTGCCCCGGTGCCACCGGTGTCCCGGTGGCGCGTTCGCCCGGCGCGGGGCGGACACGCCACCGGGGCCTCGTCAACGCCCCGGGACCGTCAGGCCACGCCGAGCCGGTACTCCCGCATCCAGGCGTCCACCTCCAGGAAGGGAATCAGCAGGTGCGCGGTACTGGCGTGGGTCATCGTCCGCTCCCGCCCGCCCGCCAGCTCCAGGACCCTGTCCCGGTCGAGCAGCCCGGCCAGCGGTGAGGAGGGATCGTCCAGCAGGGCGCGCACCCTGCCGTACACGGCGTTGTCGTGGGCCGGGTCGTGCATCGCCGGGTAGGCGCTCTTCGGGCGCATGAGGATCTCCTCCGGCAGCAGATCGGCGACCGCCATCCGCAACAGGCTCTTCTCCCTTCCGTCGGCGACCTTCATCGACCAGGGCACGTTCCAGACGTACTCCAGCAGCCGGTGGTCGCAGAACGGCACGCGCACCTCCAGCCCCACCGCCATGCTCATCCGGTCCTTGCGGTCCAGCAGCATCGACAGCGGCCCGTGCAGGCTGAAGAACAGCACCTCGCGCATCCGCTCGTTCAGCCTGTCGTCCCCGGGGAGCCGGGGGACCCTGGCCCGCAGGGTGGCGTAGCGGTCGGCCTCCAGCTCGGCGGGGCGCAGCTCCCGCCGCAGGTCGGGGGCCAGGCAGTCGGCCAGGCGCGGCGCGTCTCCGAGCCAGGGGAACGTCTCCCGCCACACCGTGCCGGAGTCGTGGAACCACGGGTATCCGCCGAAGACCTCGTCGGCCGCCTCGCCGGAGAGCGCCACCGTCGAGCGTTCGCGCAGCGCGGCGAACATCAGGTACATCGAGGTGTCGAACTGCCCGAGGCTGGGCAGGTCGCGGGCGTTCCTGGCGTGCCGGACCGCGCCGGCCACCTCCGCGGCGTTCAGCACGACCTCGACGTGGTCGGTGCCGATGTGCTTGGCGGCCAGCATCGCGTAGGGGGCGTCCCTCTCGGGCCGCAGCGTGGTGGGCCGGAAGTCCCGCTCCTCTCCGTCGAACTTGACGGAGTAGGTCACCAGCGGCCCCTCCCCCGACCTGGCCAGGCTGCGGGCCGCCAGGGCGGCCATCGCGCTGGAGTCCAGGCCGCCGGAGAGCATCGCCGCCCTCGGCACGTCGGCGACCAGCTGCCGCTCGACGATGTCCTCCAGCAGTTCCCTGACGGTGCGCACCGTCGTGTCGAGGTCCTCGGTGTGCTCCCGGCTGGTCAGCCGCCAGTACGGATACTCGTGGCGGCCCTGCCGGTTGATCCGCACCACGTGTCCGGGCTTGACCTCGTACATCCCGCCGATGGGCGTCTCCCCCGGCAGGGCGAGCCTCGGGTTGAACAGGATCGGCAGCGCCTGCGCGCTCAGGGCCGGGGTGAAGCCGGGGTTGGCCAGGATGCCCTTGGGCTCGGAGGCGAAGATCACCCCGTCCGGCCCCGGCGCGTAGTACAGCGGCTTGACGCCGAGCCGGTCGCGGACGAGCGTCATCTCCTCCCGCACCCCGTCCCACACGGCGAACGCGAACATCCCGTTGAGCAGCTCGGCGCACCCGGCGCCCCATTCGAGGTAGGCGCGCAGCAGTACCTCGGTGTCGGAGCGGGTGACGAACTCGTGCCCCAGCCCGACGAGCCGGGCGCGCAGCTCGCGGAAGTTGTAGACCTCACCGGAGTAGACGAGGACCACGGGAGAGCGCCGCGGACCCGTCTCCGCCACCATGGGCTGCGCGCCGCCCTCCAGGTCGATCACCGCCAGCCGCCGGTGCCCCAGCGCCACGTACCGTCCCAGCCACGTGCCACGGTCGTCGGGCCCGCGCTCGCGCATCGTGTCGGTCATCACCTCGAGGACGTCCCGCTGGTCGCGAAGATCCCTGGAGAAGTCCACCCATCCGACGAAACCGCACATCAGTCACTCCCTCTCTGGCCGGTGACGCCGGTCACGCGCGTCACCGCCTCCTCGAAAGCACGCATGTCACCCGCGAAGACGCCCTCCTCGCGCGGATAGGCCAGCACCACGTCGGTGAACCCCAGCTCGGCACAGCGCCCGACCAGATCGGCCAGCCGCTCCGGCGAGCCGTACGGCTCGGCGACCACGCGGCTGAGGTTGACCAGCCTGCGCACGTCGCCGGGCGGCCTGCCCGCCGACCGGCACGCCCGGGTGAGGCGGTCGAGCTGGCCCCGCAGGGTGGCGAAGGCCTCGGCCTCGGACTGTCCTCCGGGGACGCCCGCGTCGCCGATGGTCACCCACATGTCGCCGAGGCCGGCGGCCAGCCGCATCCCCCGTGCGCCGGTCGCCGCGACGGCGAGGGGAAGGCGGGGACGCCGCACGCATCCCGGGATCATCCGGATGTCCTCGGCCGTGTAGAAGCGGCCGGAGAACGTGGTGACCGGTTGCCGGAGCAACCGGTCGACGAGCGTCACGAACTCCTCGAACCGGGTGGCCCGCCCGGCCGCCGCCGGCTCGGGCCCGCCCAGCGCGGCACCGTCCGGTCCCGGGGCGCCCGCGCCCACCCCGAGCACGAAGCGGCCCCCGCTGACGTGGTCCAGTGTCATGGCCTCCTTGGCGGTGACCACGGGGTGGCGGAAGTTCGGCGAGGCGACCAGGGTGCCCAGCGCGATCCGGCCGGTGTGGCAGGCCGCGGCGGTCAGGGTGGTCATCGCGTCGAACCAGGGCCGCTCGCGCAGGGTGCGCCAGGACAGGTGGTCCAGGGTCCACGCGTGGTCGAAGCCGAGCTCCTCGGCCACGCGCCACGGCCGGACCCCCTCGGGCCCCGGGTGCTCCGGCAGCACCAGGACGCCGAGCCGTACGGCGGTGCCCGCCACCTCAGGTCCCCCCTCTCGGACGGCCCCTCATGCCTGCTCCGCCGCGGACGCCCCTGTCACGGACGCCCCTGTCACGGACGTCCCCGCCACGGAGGCTCCCGCCGCGGAGACGCCGAAGGCGGGGTCCCGCCGGTGCCGGTTCCGCAGGGCCCAGCGGCCGGCCAAGATCGTGCCGACGCCGCCCGCGAGATAGATCGCGGCGAGCACGAACCAGCCCGCGACGCCCCACTGCACGAGCAGGATCGTCATCACCCCGGGGGCGAGCATCATGGCGGCCGCCTGCCCGGTGGCGAACATGCCCTGGTACTCCCCGTGCGCCTCCTCGGGCGTCAGGCCGACCGACAGGCCGAAGCCGCTGCCCACGAAGAACAGCTCGCCGACCACGTGTACGGCGGCCGCCACGACCAGCACGGCTATCACGAACGCGCCCGAACCGTGGTAGGTGGCCGCGAAGACCACGCAGGAGACCGCCAGCGCGATCCCCGCCCACAGCCCGAGCCGGCCCGCGCCGGATATGGTGGCGCCCGCCCGGCTCACCCGGTTCTGGAACAGTACGATCACCACGGCGTTGCCCCCCATGAGCACGCCCATCACCCACAGCGGGGCCTGGGTGTGCGCGGTGAGCCACAGGGGCACCCCGGAGTCGAGCATCCCCCAGCTGAGCGCGAGGAGCCCGTTGAGCAGGGTGACCAGGAGGAACAGCCGGTCGCGCATCACCAGCACGCCGCGCCTGACCTTGCGGTCGCTCAGCGACTCCACGTGGGGCACCCGGGTCAGCAGCAGCGCGAAGGCGAGGTTGACCGCCCCGTAGAACAGGATCAGCGCCAGGTAGCCGGCCCTGCTGTCCGCCGACAGCACGAACCCGCCGACGATCGCGCCGACCACGATCCCGCCTTGGGTCATGACCCGGGTGGTCGAGATGCCGTCGAGCCTCTCCTGCCCACTGGTCAGGCCGGAGATGACCGCGATGCGGATGCCGGGGGTGGACCGCTCGGCGGCGATCATGACGCACGTCACCGCGACGACCGCCCAGAAACCGCGCACGAAGGTGTAGGAGAGGATCGCCAGCCCCTGGATCACCCCCAGCGCGATGAGCGTCTCACGCGCTCCCACCCGGTCGG
Source organism: Streptosporangium sp. NPDC051022 (assembly GCF_040683035.1). NCBI lineage: Bacteria > Bacillati > Actinomycetota > Actinomycetes > Streptosporangiales > Streptosporangiaceae > Streptosporangium > Streptosporangium sp. NPDC051022. Next base: position 20,950 of record NZ_JBFBCF010000034.1, read on the forward strand.
CGAGATAACCGAGCGGGCCGCCGGCGACCATGCCGACCACGCCCGCCGCGGTGATCCCGATGCCGAACTCCGCCGTGGACAGGCCGACCGAGCGGATGAAGAACATCGCCCAGCAGGTGAACCACGCCCCCTTGCCGAGTGACAGCACCAGCGCGGCCAGGTAGATCGGCCCGACCGGCCGGCGCCACCACGCGACGGTCGTCCACTCGGGGCGGCGCCATCGTGACGCCGCCCCCGGAGAACCGTCCGTTCTTCCGTCCTTCCTGTCCGGATCCGCCGTCATCGCCCTGCCAGTTCACGCACGTACTCGCCGAACCGCGCCGCGTGCTCGCCCAGGTCGGCGTCCACCCGGGCGGAGACCGGCGGATCCTGCCCGCTCAGCACACAGTGGATCAGCGACGGGCGCGAGCAGGAGGCGACCTCCCGGCGCATCAGCGCGGCCAGCGCGTCGACGTGGCCGGCCTCCCGCACGTTCCGGTATCCGCAGGCCCGGGCCAGCGCACCGAGGTCCGCTCGGCTCGCGGGCACGTGCTGACCGCCGGTCGAGGCGTACCTGCCGTCGTCGAGCACGACGTGCACCAGCGGCAGCGTGTCCATCGCCCCGGCGGTGAGCAGCCCGACCGGGTTCATGAGCAGGCTCCCGTCGCCGTCGACGACGATGGTCGGACGCCCGGTCTGCTGGGCGATGCCGATGCCGATCGAGGAGGCCAGCCCCATCGATCCCGTCATGTAGAAGTGGTTGGGCCGGTCGGCGACGCCCCGGGCGATGCGGCAGGTGTAGCCGGTGGTGAAGACGATCGGCTCGTCGGTGGACGTCTCGATGATCGTCCGTATCGCGTCGGTCTTGTTCACGCCCGCCACCCGAACGCCGCCGGAGGGATGAGCAGGGCCGCCGGGCGCCCCTGCCCCCGGACGACGCCGGCCGCCCAGGCCACCTGGGCGGCCACGTCGCCCTGGGGGTCGAACGTGGCCGCCTCGACGCCGAGGCCGTGCAGCAGCGGTTCGGTCAGCCGTCCCATCACCAGGTTCTCCTGGGTCGGATCGGGGTCGACGCCCCGCAGGCTGACCACGAACAGCATGCCCAGCCGGTACGGCGTGACCAGCGAGGCGATGGCGTTGACCGACTGCCCCAGCCCCGAGTTCTGCATCAGGACCACCGGGTGCCGCCCGGCCAGCACGGCGCCCGCCGCCATCCCCACCGCGTTGTCCTCGCGGGCCACCGTGAGAAGGCTCGCGCGTTCCTCGGCCGCGCTGTACAGCCGCGCCAGGATCCCGCACGGCGTCCCGTAGAACGGCCCGAAACCGCCGAGGACCAGCTGGTCGCACAACTCCCCCGCGGTGTCCCCTACGGTGTTCCCTACGGTGTCCCCCGCGGTGTTCCCCGGGATGTCCTCCACGGCGTTCCGCACGGCGCCCTCCACAGCCTCCTTCACGGCGTCCTCCACGGCGTCCTCCACGGCGCCGTTCACAGCGCCGTTCACAGCGCCGTTCACGGTGCCCTTCGCAGTGCCCTTCGCAGTGCCCTTCACGGTGTCCCGCGCGACGTCCACGACCTGTGCCCGCATGTCACGACTTCCCTCTTGACGATGGCTACGGTGGTCCGCCGGAGCCGTCCGGCCTCCGGTTTCCACGGGTGTGACCGGGATCCTCATCGGCCGATCACCTGCCGCGCGGGAGACTCCCCGCCCGGGACCCCGGACACCGCGGGATCCGCGACCACAGGATCCGCGGCCGCGGTACGGCCGATCCCGCCGGCGGGGACGGCCGGCGGGGCGAGGCCGGCGAGGAACACATCCAGGTCCACGTCCCGCGAGGCGTGCACTCCCGGCCCGTCCGCGCGGACGGAGCGGCGGGGCGGCCGGACGCCGTCGAAGAAGTGGGTGGCCACCAGCCGGTCGGAGTCGTCGACGGTGAACATGGGCGTGGCGACCAGGAAGTCGCGGACCGCGGCGGTGTCCCTGGCCACCTGGACGTACACCCGCCTGTCGCCGAAGTGGTCGGCCGGGTGGGCGATCGTCGGGTGGAACCGGCGTTTGAACTGGAAGACCCCCTTCCCCGGAAAGGGGTCCCCTCCGGAGAAGTCGATCCGCGTCACGCCGTTGCCCGCGGCCCACTCCATGGTCAGGTAGTACACCGCCTTCACCGCGCCGCTGCGGTAGTGCGCCTCGTCGCCGTCCAGCACGCCGAGCAGCCGCATCCGCAGCGTCCTGCCGTCGTCCTCGAGACGGCACAGCACCCCGGCGACCCGTCTGCCGCCCTCTCGGACGAACAGCACCATCCCCCGCCGGAACAGGGCCCGCAGCGCGATGTCCCAGTCGGTGCTGCGCGTCTCCTCCCCGTGCCGCGTCGCCATGGTCGGCAGGTGCATCCGGTCGTAGAAGAACCGGAGGTCGTCGACCCGCGTGCCGATCTCGCACGTCCACCCGTGTTCGCGGCGCAGGCGGGCGAACTGGCGCCGCTCGTTCGCCGAGACGGATCTGTGCATGGTCTCGGCGTCCCCGACGACGTCCAGCAGCATGTGCACCCGGAAGGGCAGCAGCACCGAACGCTCGCGGGGCAGGCCGAGCGCGCGGCGGCGTGAGCATCCGACGACCAGGATGTCGGCCTCCGGCGCGTGCGCGCTCCGGCGCACCCCCCGCCAGCTCACCGGCGCCCCGTCCACAGTGTCCGCCACGTCCGCCACGTCCACCCCGTCCACCGGATCCGCCTGGTTCACGGTGCCGGCCAGCGCCACCTGCTGGTCCCGCAGGTAGGGCATCACGTAGATCAGCCCCTCGGGAAACCCCTGGTAGACGATGGAGAGCAGGTGCTCGGCGGTGCCGAACCTGCGGTTCTCGAAACGGCGCCCCGGCGCGCTGGCCAGCCACTGCCGCGCCTGCGCCCACGTCCCCGTGCCGGAGGCCCACCGGTACCTCAGCTGGGTCCAGCCCGGCGGAGCCGCCATCAGACGACCTCCCCGGTGCCCGCGGCCTCCCCGGTGCCCGTGGCGGACGCCGCCTCGAAGATCACGCGCCGCAGGTCCCGCACCTCGCCGATCTCGTGGATCGCCCGGTCGGGCATCGGCGTGAAGTCGTCGGTGGAGTAGGACCCGGACCCGTGGACGACGACCTCGTCGACGTCGAGCAGCCCCCGGTCGATCGCGTTGAGGACCCCCGTCATCACCATGACCAGCGACCACTCGCGCAGCGTGCGCGGGTCGGCGGGCAGCCGTACCCCCGCTCCGGCCAGCAGGGCGCGGACCTCGTCGTAGCGGCCGAGGCACTCGTACAGCGAGACCACCACGCCGCCGCCGCCCTGCCCGCGGATGATCTCGTTCATCGCCGGAGAGGTCGCGGGCGAGCGGGTGTAGAAGGTGGGTTCCAGGTTCTCCCCGATGTCGGCGGTCGCGGCGGGGTAGCGCGGCTCCACGTCCTGGCGGTACAGCCCGGCCGCCGCGTCGAAGCGGTAGTCCGGCGGGGTCATGTCGTGCAGGCTGAGCACCATGTCGGGGGTGGCCAGGTGCTGCACGAGGAAGTACTGCGGCAGGCCGGGTGACCGCGGCAGCAGCGTCGTCCCGAAGTGGTGCCCCAGGAGGCCGAACGCGCTGGACACCGCGTGCGCGTGCGCCCTCGTGGTCCCGGGCTCCGCGGGCAGCGCCTCCCGCTCTGCGAAGGCGCGGACCGCGTCGGCGCACTGGTAGTTGGCCAGGTCGAGGGTGTGCCACAGCCGGATCCCCGTCCGGGCGAACAGCTCCCCCTCGCACTCCTCCAGCGCCCCCAGCGCGAGCGACTTGACGTGCGCCCGGTGACCGCGCCCGAGCACGCACATCGGGTTGCGCACGGCCAGCGCGGGATCCTCGTCGAGGGCGGACGACCACAGCTTGGGCCGCGCGAGGTCCGGCACCACCGTGACGATCCGCAGCGTTCCGGGATCGGCCAGCCCGAACCGATAGGCCCGCAGCACCGCGTCTCGCAGGGCGGTGGCCTTGTTCGCCGAAGAGGGGGTCAGGATCATCACCGGCTCACCGGTCACCTGTGTGTGCCGGGCCGCGCGGGCGACGATGACGTGCGAGGCCAGCGTCTTCACGGTACGGGTTCCCGGGTTGCCCATGAGGTCGAGCAGCACCATGCGGCTACGGCCCGCCGTGCCGAGGTCCGCGAAACGCAGGTCCGCCGCCCCGAAGAATCCGGCGAGCCCGTCCGTGGCCTCCGGCAGCTCGAAACCGGGCTCGAAGCCCGCGCCCCGGGAGCGGGACCGTCCCATCTGGGCCATCGCCTGCCGGAGCCGCTCGGCGTGCTGGGCGAAGACGTTCACCGAGACCGTCTTCGCGCTCCCAAGAACATCGGTGGTCATCGTGCTCCCCCTGTTGGTTCGTCAACTGTCATGACGTGATCCGTTCTTGTTCCCGCGTGGCCACGCGGGATGGAGGTGGTACGGAAGGGGTAGGGGCCGTGGCCGCCCGGCGGGCGCGGTCCACCGGTTGTGGCGCGGCGACGGCTGTGTTCCTCGGAACGGGGGCACGCCCCGTTCCCGGTCATGTGACTGCCGAGGCGGACGGCGAACGGCCCGGCCGGCCTGGGACGGCGGTCGTTCACCGGCGTTGACGGTCGTGGAAGTAGGCGCTTCCTCAAGCACGGGACCACGCGCCGACGCCACGGCCTCGGCACGACCACGCCACCGCCGGGAAAACCTTCGACACCCCTGGCGTACATGGCGAACGGCGGTCGAAATCGCCTACTCCCGGATTTTCAACCAGGAAACGGATGACCTTCCCAGGTCACACCTTCTCCTATCTTCTGCAGCGCTTTGCATTATCGCGTCGGTTCGTCAGACGACGCTTCTCACAACCTGCCATATAGGCAGGCCGAGATTCTCGCCGTCCTCCGTAGCCCCGACAGAAATTCCAGATAGGAAAAGAGGGAATTATGGGCGAAAGCGAAGGGCCGCACACACCTTACGCTGCGGGTTTCGGTGATCCCCAATGAGGCCAACCGGTCATGACATAACCGGATTCATCCCAACAATACGCACGGCTCGGCGTTTAGGACAGCCCATACCGTCAACCAATGACCGGATTCTGCACCATCATCCCATCAAAGCGGTCCAGAGAAGGATCGACGGCCCACACGATATTCTCCCGGCTGGAATCCGCCGCTTTTCATACACCCGCGCGTCGACGAACAGTCGAACGGACGACATCTTCCTTAGCACTTCGACCGAATACCCGTCCAGGGAAAAAGCCGCGGCGAGCAGGGAGGCGGACCTTCGCCGCCGAGCGCCTTCCGCCGCGGCGCCCCCGGCACGGCTTCTCCCAAACGGGCACGACAGGACGTTCCCCCGCGCCTCCGGACGCCCTCCCCGGCACCGCGTCTGCTCATCCACCCGGCATCGGCGAGTTACTTGGCCATCAACTGGATGTCACACGACACTGTCAGCTTGGAATCGCGGGCCGCCTCTTCGACGCTTGGGGGACTCATGTTCCGACGACTCGGCCTCATCATCGGGAACACGCTGACGGCTCTGACGGTGACCGCCTTCGCGGCGGCCCCGGCCGTACCGGCACCGCGTCCCATCGCCGTCGCCCATCGCGGGGCCTCCGCCTACGCCCCGGAGAACACGATCGCGGCCTTCGAGCTGGCGCGCGAGCAACACGCCGACATGTTCGAGCTGGACGTCCAGGAGACAAAGGACCACGAGCCGATCGTGATGCACGACACGACGCTGGCACGCACCACCGACGCCGAGAGGGTGTTCCCGGGGCGGTCGCCCTGGAGGGTCGGCGACTTCACGCTCGCCGAGATCCGGAGGCTGGACGCGGGCTCGTGGTTCTCCTCGAAGTACAGGGGCGAACGGGTGCCCACGCTCGAAGAGACGCTACGCGCGATGGACGGAGACGGACCGGGCCTGCTGCTGGAGGTCAAGGCCCCGAACCTCTACCCCGGCGTCGAGTCCCGCGTCGCCGACGTGCTGCGGCGCACGCCCTCCTGGCTGGCCCCGGGCAGGCTCGTCGTGCAGTCGTTCGACTGGGAGTCGATGCGGTCCTTCCACCGGATCCTGCCCCAGGTCCCGATCGGCCTGCTCGGCACCCCGGCGGTCGCGCGGCTCCCCGAGCTGGCCGGGTTCGCCACCCAGATCAACCCGCCCTACGGCGACGTGACCGCCGACTACGTCCGGCGCGTCCATGACAACCGCATGGACGTCCTCGCCTGGACCGTGGACAGTCCGGACACCATGCGCCGCCTGATCTCCTCCGGAGTGGACGGCGTCATCACCAACAAGCCCGACGTGGCCTACGCCGTCGTCCACTCCGCCCAGCGCCGCGCCGCCTGACCGGAAGGCCGGGCGGGACGCGCGGCGCCGCCCTCACCGCGAGACGCCGTCCTCACCGCGAGACGCCGTCCTCACCGCGAGACGCCGTCCTCACCGCGAGACGCCGTCCTCACCGCGAGGCGCCGAAGGTGTTGGTCTGCACCCCCTGCCCCTGTACCGCCTGCTGGGCGTGGTCGAACGCCCGCGCGTCGACCCGCACTGCGCCGGAGGCCGCGACCGGCACCCGCCGGGCCAGGAAGTCCAGCACCGCCCGCAGTTCGGCCTCCCGCTCCGGCTCCTCCTCCAGGAGGTCGGCGAACCGGGTCCGCCACACCGCCTCCTGGGCGGCGCGGACCCGCTCCACCTGGTCTCCGGCGGCCGTGGTCAGCTCCCGCCTGCCGCGCTCCAGCCGGTCCTCCTGCCGGGCCACCCGCTCGGAGTCCCCCCGGCCCAGCAGCCTGCCGAAGCGCGTCCTCACCTCGGTCCACGCGTCGGTGGTCATCGCCGTCACCAGGCCCGTACCGGCGGTGGCCGCCAGTGCCGTCAGCGCCTCGCTCAGCATCCGCCCCTCGCCCCTTTCGCTCCATGTCCCCGGCGTTTCCGCCGTCACCGTTCAACTACCTCACGATCCGCCGGAGCGGGGCGGCTTTCCGGCGGGAACCTCCGGCACCACCGGATCACGCGCGACGCAGGCTCCCGTCTGGCTCATCCGCCTCGCGGGCGTCGAGGTGATCGACCAGGGCATGCAATGTTGTATACAGATGCACCGTTCCATACCCTTAAGCTCCTGTCTGAGGGATTAGGTGGACAACGATGAGCCTCGACGAGGTTCTGGGCATCTGGGCCCGGGGTAGCGGGCCGCTGTACGACCAGCTCGCCCTGGCGATCCAGCGGAGGATCGAGTCCGGGGACCTTCCCATCGGCACCCGGCTGCCCTCTGAGCGCGCTCTGGCGAAATCCCTGTCCGTGAGCCGCACCACCGTGATCAACGCGTACGCCCGGCTGGACGACCTGGGCTGGCTGGAGCGACGGCAGGGAGCGGGGACCTGGGTCGCGCGCAGGGTGGCGAGCCCGTCCGGGCCGACGGACCAGGCCGGTGAGGAAGCTCGTTCGTACGCCGTTCTGCGAGTGCTTCGAGCCGCGCTGGAGCCCGTCCCCGGGGTCATCGACCTCGCGACGGCGGCCTTCAAGGACGCGGAGGGAATCGTGGACGCCCTGGCTACGACATCGGCCGGGGACATAGCCGCCAACAGTGAGCTGGGCGGGTACCTGCCGCTGGGGTTTCCGGTCCTCCGGGACGCCGTCGCCGCGCACCTGTCCGACCTGGGCATGGCCACCCTGCCCAACCAGGTGGTCATCACAACGGGTGTCCAGCAGAGCACGGTGCTGTTGTTCTCCGCCCTCGCCCGGGAACGGAACCTGGTCGCGATGGAGAGCCCCACCTGGAACGGCACCCTCGACCTGCTGCGGCACCTGGGCATGGCGGCCCTTCCCCTGCCACCGGCCTGCGGCGACGACTTCGTCGAAAGCGCGGCCCGGCTGGCCAGGACGAGGCAGCCGGGTCTCATCTGGCTGACCTCCGGATTCCACAACCCGACGGGCCTGCGCTTCACGGGCGCGCACGCCCGGGCGACCGCCGAGCTGGCCATGGAGATCGGCGTGCCGATCGTGGAGAACGCGACCCTGCTGGAGTATCGGCTCGGCACCCGGCCCGGACACACCGTCGCGCAGTACGCCCCCGACGGTCCGATCATCACCGTCGGCAGTCTTTCCAAGACGCTGAGCCCGACCCTCCGGCTGGGATGGATCCGGGCTCCGCGGAGCGTCGTCGCCCGGATCGCCAGGCTCAAGTCGCTGTTCGACAGCGGCGCGAGTCTGCTGCCGCAGATCGTCGGCGCCAGGCTCCTGTCACGCTCCCAGGAGCTCGTCGACGAACGCCGGCGGCGGCTCCAGGCCAACTGTGAGATCGTCGACTCCGGCCTGTCCGCCGCGGTCCCGGAGTGGACCTGGCGCCGTCCCGACGGCGGCATGGCGCTCTGGGCCGAACTCCCGCGCGGTACGGGCCTGCATTTCGCGCACATCGCGGCCCGGTACGGCGTCGAGGTGGTCCCGGGATCGGTCTTCGACCTCTCGGAGCGGCCCTCGGCGGCCATCCGGATATCGCTGGCGCGATCCACCGGGGAGACGGTCGAGGCGGTGGGCCGCCTCGCGGAGGCCTGGAAGAACTACCGGCCCTAGCGTGACGGCCCACTCGCCGCTGTTGTCACACCCCTGACCGGCTCAGACGAGCCGCAGGGGCTTCCTGGCGGTCTCCTCCAGGGTGAGGATGGTCGCGATGGTGACCACCGCGAAGCCGATCACGAGCCAGGCGGGGGAGATCGCCGCCCCGGTGGCGCTGATCAACCAGGTGGAGACGTACGGCGCGGTGCCGCCGAACAGGGCGTGCGCCACGTTGAAGCCGAGGGCGATCCCGCTGTAGCGGATGGTCGCCGGGAACAGCTCGACGAGGGTCGCCAGGATGGCGCCCATGATGACGGCCTCGCAGACCGCCAGCATCAGCTGGCCGAGGAGGGCCACCGCCACGGTGTCGCTCTGCATGGACAGGAACGCCGGGAAGGCCAGCAGCGCGAATCCGACGCTTCCCGCCATCAGGACGGGCTTGCGGCCCACGCGGTCGCAGACCAGGGCCGCGAGCGGGATGACGGCCGTCGCCACCAGAAGGGACGTCGTCGTCATCCACGTCGCGGCGCTCGTCGAGTACCCGCCCTGCCCCTGGAGGAAGATGTTCGAGTACACGAACGCGATGTAGTAGCCGGGTGCCGCCAGCACGTTGATGCCGATGACCTTCAGGACGGCGCTCCTGTGCCGCTTCACCACCGTCAGGATCGGGGCCGAGACCACCTTCTCCGTCTCCGCCACGGCCTGGAAGGCCGGCGAGTCGGCGAGCTTGGAGCGGATGTACATCCCGACCAGCCCCAGGGGAAGGGCGATGAGGAAGGGAATCCGCCAGCCCCAGGAGTCGAGCTGGTCGACCGGGACCGCCCAGGTGACGACGGCGACGATGAGGGAGGCCCCCACGAGACCCACCATCGAGCCCAGCTCGGACATGCTGGTCAGGAAGCCGCGGCGGCCCGTGGGCGAGCTCTCCGCGATGTAGGCCGCCGCGCCGCCGATCTCACCGCCCGCGCAGAGTCCCTGCACCAGCCGGGCCAGGAGCAGCAGGATGGGGGCCGCGATGCCGATCGTGGCGTAGCCCGGCAGCATTCCGATCACGAAGGTGGCGCCGCACATTCCGATGATCGTCAGCGCGAGCGCGTGCTTCCTGCCGAGTTTGTCGCCGATGTGTCCGAAGACGACCCCGCCGAGCGGGCGCACGAAGAACGCGACACCGAAGACGATCAGGCTGGACAGCAGCGCCGTCGTCGGATCCTCCTTGGAGAAGAAGACCCTGGCCAGCACGGTCGCGGTGTAGCCGTAGAGCCCGAAGTCGTAGTACTCGATGACGGTTCCGACGGTTCCTGCGCGCACGATCCGCTTCATGGCGGCGGGATCGACGTCCGGTTGGCTGCTCGATGTGGGGATGGTGCTCGGGATGTCACTCATTAGGGGCGAGACCTTTCTCGGAGCGGATTGGAGAACGGGGGGGCCGAGAAGTGGTGGATGCCGACGGCACCGCCGGGTGCCGCGTCGGCCGGGTCGGGTCACGGGACGCGGAGGCCGGCTCCGGCCGCGCGCCGGTCCGGCGTCTCACCTCACCGCCGGAGCCCTGAGGCGGACTCCGCGACGAGGTCGGGAACGGGTTCTGTGTGTGGTGGGGGATCCCTGTGACGAGGGATCTTCTGTGGCGGGGGATCTTCTGTGGCGGGGGATCCCTGTGCGGGGGGATCTGTGGCGGGGGATCCCTTTGGCGGGGGATCTCGCCGACGGGTGGGGCGCGGACCGTCCGCCGGTGCGAACGCCGCGGTGGGCGCGAGGCTCGGCGCGCCACGGGAAGGGGATCCGGACGGGGAGCCCGGACGTCGGAAACGATCTAGTGTGCCGTCGCCGTCACGCGGTGGCCCGATCGCCCCTTCCAGGCCGTCCGACCTCGGCTAATCGGCCGCGGAGGGCCGCCTGGGGGGAGGCTGCCAGTGCCGTACGGCCCTCGGCCTCCAGCGTCCGGCACACCCTCAGGACAAGGTGGTCCTGTCCTGACCTGGCGGTGATCTGGATGCCGACCGGCAGGCCCCTCCTGTCGAAGCCACCGGGGAGCGAGACCGCCGGCATGCCGGTCAGATTCCACAACTGCGTGTTCCTCCACCAGCTCGTGAGGTCGTCACGGAGGCCGTCGGCCCGGACCGGCGCCTGCTGTCCGATCGGGAAGGCCGTGACCGGAAGGGTCGGGCCGACCAGGACGTCGAAGTGGGAGAACAGTCCCGCCACGGTGTGTCTCAGGACCGCGCGGCGCGTCTCGGCCTCCTCTCCCGCCCCCGGCGGCGCCTGCCTCCAGGCTCTGATCGTGTCGAGCAGGCTCGACGACACGTCCGCCGCCCGCTCGTCGAACGTCGCGAACTCCTCCGCCATGGCCGACATGAACAGGGCGTCCCAGACCGGCCCCGCGTCGGGGAGGTCGATGGGGGCCTCGGAGACCTGCAGGCCGATCGACCTCATGTCCCGCACGAACTCGCCGAGCACCCGTTCGACGTCGGGATCCACGGATGTCCCGTCCACCGTCCGGTAGAGCCCGACGCGGACCCGCCGGCGCTCGGCCCGGGTGAGCGGTTCCGGCTCCCACCCGGCGTCGGAACCGGCCTCGTGGCGGCCGGCCAGCAGGGAAAGGGCCAGGGCCGCGTCCCGGACGTCGCGGCTCAGCACGCCGATGTGCCCCAGCACACCGAGCCGGCTGGGCGGGAAGGTCGGAACGGTGCCGGAGGTGGGTTTGACCCCCAGCACCCCACAGAAAGAAGCGGGAATCCGGATGGAGCCTCCCCCGTCAGTGGCCACCGCCAGCGGTCCCAGACCCAGCGCCACCGCCGCGCCGGCGCCCCCCGAAGAGCCTCCCGCGGTCCTCGACCTGTCCCAGGGGTTGCGCGTGGGGGCGCTGACCAGGCTATCCGTTGTCGCCTTGTGGCCGAACTCGGACGTCGTCGTCTTCGCGAACACCAGGGCACCCGAACGCCTCAGCAGGCGAACGCCGGGGGCGTCCGGAAGCCGGGTCCCTTCGGGAACGAGCCTCGATCCGCGCCGTGTCGGCAGGTCCGCGGTCGCCAGCAGATCCTTCACGCTGACCGGCACGCCGTGCAGAGGCCCGACCGGCGCGCCCGACGTGAGCCGGGCCTCGGCCCGCCGGGCCGCGTTCATGGCCGTCTCCACGTCCAGGGCCTGCAGCGACGCGTACGCCGGGTCGAGCAGGGCGGCCCGATCGAGCAGAGAGGCCATCACCTCCACCGGGCTCACGACCCTGTCCTTGATCTTCTTCGCCGTCTCGATCGCGGTCCAGGCGTGGAAGGCGTCCGTCATCCCGGGCCTCCTCCGGTCTCCAGCGGGTGCCGATAGGCCGTGGCCGGGGGGAACCGCCCGGTCCGGTCGTACTCCCCCCAGCTCCGTTCCCACGCGTCGTACAGGGACCGCAGCGCGGCGACGGGGTCGGGGGCGTCGTCCACCCGCAGGTCCACCAGCGGGCATCCTGTCCGGTCATAGATCAACACCGCGGCCGACTGCCTGCCACGGGCGTCACCGCCCGCCTGGTCGCCACCGTCGAGGGCGTCCAGGATTCGGCTCACGAGATCACCCGACCCGGTTTTGAACCGTTCCAGCATGCCGCCCAGGACCCGGGAGTTCCGCAGCCAGTTCCCGGCCACCGCGACGTGTTCGTCGACCAGGTCGCCGGATTCGTCGGGTACCTCGCGCCCGGTGAACACATGGGCCTCATGGGTCAGTGAGATGGTGAGGAGCTGCCGGCGGTCACGGCCGGGATCGGCGGCCAGCGCCCGTTCGAAGGCCCGCGTGGGAGAGTCGCCGCCGTCGACGGCGTCCGCGATCTCGATGCCCAGCGGTGTGTTGACGGTCGCCTGTGTGACCACCACGGTCGTTCCGCGGCGCGCCATGAGCGTCCGCCCCCCGACGCAGGGACGTGCCGTGGCGATGCCCGCGCCGAAGTGACCCGCGGCGGGGTCGCGCGCCACGATGGAGAAGGTCATCAGGCGTGGTCTGGGCGAGGGCCGGTGTCCTGGACCGAGAAGTGCGCGTGGATCACCCTCCACACGCCCTCGTCCCGCACGGCCACCTGGGTGGCCCGGTAGTAGCTCGGATTGTGTTCGGAGGTCTTCCCGACCCACTCCTTGTGGCGGCTGACGTAGTCGGCGCTGATACAGGCCATTTCACCGCGCACGACGATTCGAATCCGGCCGGGCGAATAGGGGCCGACGAGTTTGAACTGGGGGCGATAGAAGTCCCAGATGTTCTCCCAGTCCGGCAGGCCCTCATAGGTGTGCCCGTTGGTGTTGTAGTGACGATTCTCCGGGTTTTCGTCCCAAATGGGCTTGAGTCGCTCGTAATCGAGGTCGTCGTTGGCCCGGAGAAACTCGTGGTGCAGAAAAATAAGCTGCTCACGATCGTCTTCCGTCCCACCATCGAACGACGTGGAAACCGGCGGAACGACATTCACTGTATTCATATCCCTCGTCTTCACGTCTCGGCGGGGCGGCATGGGAGAAAGGTATCGAGGGAGCCGTCGGCGGTCGATATCCAATCCGGCCGCAGTGGTTACTGGTTGAAGATCGCAACCTGTCCCGCGCCCCCGCCCCGAGGGGTTCCGCGGACCGGGGCCCGCTATGCGATCACCATCGTCCCAGCAGGTCAGGGCGGTTCCCCCAGGCGGAGAGACCGGTTCCCCCAAGGGCCGGTCGCGTCGCCGGCCACAGGCGGTCCACCCGGGTTCACGGGTTGGCCCGCCCACCCGGAGAGTGCATGATGGCGGAATGGCTGACCATTCCGAAGCGAACAGTCCGTGGCGTGAGCGGTGCCGCACTCCATTCGAGCGTCTTGATCGGGGAAAGGCCGCCGCGGAGCGAACTCTCGCCGATATCGCGTCCCATCCGGCGGTGAGCGCCGAGGGCGGAGATCTCAATCCCGTCGCCGAAAGACTGGCGCGACTGATGCGCGACTGCGGCCTGGACTCCAAGGTGATGGCCACCGCGGGCGCCCCGATCGTCTTCGGACAGCGAAAGGAATCCGACCACCTTCCGACAATTCTGGTGTACGGCCATTACGACGTCCAACCGGTGGAGCCCCTATCGGCCTGGTCATCCGACCCGTTCACGCCGCAGATCCGCGACGGCCGGATGTTCGGCCGCGGCACCGCCGACAACAAGGGGCAGCACATCGCCCAGCTGCTGGCGATCAAAGCGGTCCTCGAGTCCTACGGGCGGCTGCCCGTCAACGTCGTGATGATCGTGGAGGGCGAGGAGGAGATAGGCAGCCCTCATCTGGAGCAGTGGGTCGACGAGCACGCGCACCTGCTCAAGGCCGACTTCGCGTACACCTCGGACGGCGCCATCCATCCGAGCGGGCGGCCCGTCGTGCTCTGCGGGGCGCGCGGGCTGCTGTACCTCGAACTCACCCTGCGGGTGGCCCCCGTCGACCGGCACTCGGGGAACTTCGGCGGTGTCTCCAGGAACGCCGCACTCGAACTCTCCCGGGCCGTGAGCTCGCTGTGGGACCGCGACGGCGAGGTCGCCGTCCCCGGTTTCCACGACGCCATCGCCGAGCCGACCGACCTGGAGCGAGCGGCCGTGGAGGCGCTTCCGCTGACCTGGCCGATCCCCGCCTCCGAGAGGCTCACCCAGGTGACCTCGCCGTCGGACTGGTTCCAGCGGGTGTTGCTCCGCCCCAACATGAACATCTCCGGGCTGAGCTCGGGATGGACCGGCCCGAGCATGAAGACGATCATCCCCGCGTCCGCCACGGCGAAACTGGACGTCCGTCTGGTGCCGAACCAGGATCCGGACGACATCGCCCGGCTCGTCACCGAATGGCTGCGCGCGAAGGCCCCCAACGTCGAGGTGAACGTCCTCAGCGCGGTCAGACCGTCCCGCACGGCGCTCGACTCTCCGATCGTCGATCGCGTGTCGCGGGCCGTCGAGTTCGCGTGGGAGAGGTCACCGCTGCTCTATCCGTCACTGGCCGGTTCGGTACCGGACTTCGTGTTCACATCGAACCTGGCGATTCCCTCGGTGATCGTCCCCTACGGCAACGCCGATCAGGCCAATCACGCCCCCGACGAGAACATGGTGCTCGACTACTTCCACAAGGGCGCCCGAACGTTCACCGCCGTCCTGCACGCCTTCGCACCGCGAACGCCCCACGACTGACACGCGCCCGAACCGGCCCCTCCTCCTTTCCGGCGTCAGCGGAGAGGCCGGGGGATGTCACACGCCGGCGGGATCCACCTTGACGGGTGGGATCTGCTTGAGGCAGGCGGTCGGCCCGGGGGTTCCCCTGGCGATGAAACCGGTGATGAGGCCGGAGACGCAGCCGCTGGGGTCCAGGTCGGGGACGTGGCCCATGTTCGGTACGGAGATGAGTCTTGATCGCTCGAACCTGCGGGCCACCTTGGCGGCGTCAGAGTCCGGGGTGATCGTGTCCAGGTCGCCGGTGAGCACCAGAGCCGGGACGTCGGGGAAGTCGTCGCTGACGGGGTAGGGCCGGGTCGCGCTCTGGCGCGGCCACCCCAGGCAGACGTCGCCCGACCAGAAGGTCGCCGCCGCCGAGGCCTCCGGGCTGAAGGGGCCGAAGTCCGCGGGGTCGGTGCGGGCGAGCGCCCGGTCGTACTGCCGGCGCCGCTGGGCCGGGGAGGCGTCCACCGACCAGGCCCTGGGGTAGTCGTTGCACGCCACGCTGATGCCCAGGGAGGAGTTCGGCCCCTCATCCTCGGCCCCGAGCACCTGCTGGACGGCGGCGACCAGCGGTTCGAGGTCGCCGCGTACGGCGTCGTGCAGCAGGGCCGGGAAGGCGCCGATCGGCGAGGACGCCTGGGGATCGGCTCCGGTTCCGCTGGTGGAGTTCTGGATGGCCAGCCTGGTGAGCCACTCCTCGCCGAACTTCACAGTGCGCTCCTCGGCACCGACCTTGACCGACAGGGTGACCGGCTCCTTCCTGACCGCGGCGGCGAAGGTCCGCAGGTCACGTACGGCGGCGGCGCCGTCACACGCCTTGCTCCGCTCGCAGATCCGGCGCAGGGTCGTCGTGAAGGCGCGGGCGTTGGGCCGCTGGAAGGTGTCGAAGTCGAGCGGCAGCACCCCCGACAGCATGATCGACCTGACCTGCCGGGGATGGCGCTGGGCGTAGACCTGCATCAGGTAGGTGCCGTAGGACTCGCCGACCAGGTCGAGCCGGGTGACCCCGAGCCGGGCCCGTACCGCGTCGAGGTCGTCGGCGGTCGCGGCGGAGGTGTAGCCCCCGGCGCGCGCCCCCAGGCCGCGCCCGCAGCGGGCGACGGCCTCCCTCCGCCCCTGGGGCGTGCCCAGGAGGTCGGCGGTGGTGATTCCGCAGTCCAGGGCGCTGGACACGCCCGTACCTCGGGGATCGACGAGCAGCAGGTCGTGGTCGGCCAGCAGCGGCTTGAGCAGGCCGACATAGGCCGGGGTGAGGGGAAGCGCGGGGTTGCCGGGACCGCCGGGGTTGACGGCGATGGTCCCGGTGGCGGGACCGTCCGGTGCGCCGCGCCGTACGACGGCGTAGCCGACCGAGATGGTGCCCAGCTCCGGCCTGCCCGCCACCAGCGGGCGGGTGACCGTGTCGCACTCCACCCGGTGTCCCGGAACCTCGGGACACCAGGGCACCGTGGCGGCCTCCGCGGTTGTGGCAGCCGTGGCGGCCGACGGGATGACGCCGAGCAGGGAGATTCCGGCGACGGCCACGGCTGCCGGCACCGTGGTCCGTTTGGTCATTGAACGCATGGCATCCACGATCAGGCCTGTCCGGTGTCCGGATCATCCTGCTACGGGGCCGAGTTCGCGCCCCCTTCTCCTGCACGGGGTGTAGAACCGGGGTCCAGGCCGACCAGCCCCGCCCGGTAGGCGACGATCACGAGCTGCGCCCGGTCGCGCGCGTCCAGCTTCTGCAGCAACTTGCCCATATGGGCTTTCACGGTCGACAGCGTCACCCGCAGGTTCACCATGATCTCGGCATTGGACAGTCCCCGCGCGACCAGCTCGAGCACCTCGATCTCGCGCCTGGTCAGCGAGTCGAGAACGGACGGGTCTCGGGGTGCGGGGGCGCGGGCGACGAAGTCGGCGATGAGCCGCCGGGTGATCGGCGGCGCCAGCAGCGCCTCCCCCGCCGCGACCACCTCGATCGCCGCCATCAGCTCCCGGGGCGGGACGTCCTTGAGCAGGAATCCGGTGGCTCCGGCCCGGAGTCCCGCGTACACGTATTCGTCCAGGTCGAAGGTGGTCAGGATGAGCACCTTCACCTCGGGGTCGGCCGCCGTGATCCGGCGGGTCGCCTCGATGCCGTCCATGACCGGCATCCGTACGTCCATCAGCACCAGGTCAGGGCGGAGGTCGCGGGCCAGCTCCACCGCCCGGCCGCCGTCGGCGGCCTCCCCGACCACCTCGTGACCGTCCCCGGCCAGCACCATCCGCAGGCTGGCGCACACCAGCCGTTCGTCGTCGGCGACGACCACCCGGAGTTTCACGACACCGCCTTCCCGGGGATCGGCAGGTGCGCGGTGACGGCGTAGCCGCCGCCGGGCAGTGGACCCGCCCGCAGCGCCCCGCCGTACAGGGCGACCCGCTCGCGCATGCCCGCCAGCCCATGCCCACCATCGGCGGACGGAATCCGAGGCGTACGGCCAGGCGGTGGTGGGGGGTTGGTGATGTCCAGCAGCACCGCGCCCGGTTCGTACCCGACCAGCACCGTACCGCTGCCGCTGCCCGCGTGCTTGATGATGTTGGTGAGCGCCTCCTGGACGACCCGGTAGGCGACCAGGTCCGCCCCCGCCGGCAGGGGCCGGGGATCCCCGTGGACGCGCAGCTCCACCTCGATCCCGGCCTTCGCCGTACGGGAGATCAGCGAGCCGAGCCCGGCCAGGCCGGGCATCGGGGCCAGCTCGGGAGCGGCCGTACCGTCCGGCTCCTCACGCAGCACCTGCAGCAACCGCCGTACCTCCGTCATCGCCGCCCGTCCCGTCATCTCGATCGCTCCCAGCGTCTCGCGCAGCACCGCCTCACCCTGCGGCCTGTAGAGAGCGGCGCCCGCCTGCATGGTCATCACACTCAGCCCGTGCGCGACCACGTCGTGCAGTTCGCGGGCGATACGCATCCGCTCGGCGGTCAGCAGCGCCCGCGCGCGTTGCCGTTCGAGCGCCGCCAGCCCGGCGAGGTGCGCCTGCCGGGCACGCGCCAGCTCCCCGGTCAGCAGCCCCGGCACCAGCAGTTCGATGTCGCGCGTCACCTCACCGACCGGTTGCCGCACCACCAGTCCCGCCACCAGCAGCACGACGGTCACCACTCCGGCGACGGCGGCGGCCTGCCGCCTGTCCCGGGTGACGGTCATCGTGTGCATCGCCAGCACCATCGGGATCGGCGGGTAGCCGCCCAGAGCCCCGGAGACGAGCAGCACCAGCGTGCCCGCCGTCACCACGGCCAGGACACCGACCGGCCACCGGCGCCGGGCGATCGCCACCAGCGCCACCACCGCACCGACCGCCTGCGACAGGAGGTTTCCCTGTCCGATCAGAATCATGATCGCGCAGGTCAGAACCGCACCCGCAACATCGAGGGCAACCCAGTGCCGGGGTCGAAGGCGGCTCCAGTAGGTCATGAACGTAGCCAACCGGACCTCCCGCGGGCACATGTCGTCCGGGAGAAGGAGGAGGGTGTCGGCCCGCGGGACAACCCGGCCTACGCCCGGAGAAGGAGACCGGAGAGCGAAAAAGCCTCCGAACGCGCGAAGCGCGGAGAAGGCAAGGCCCGATCGCAGGCCGCAGAAGGGCCCGATCGCCGACCGCGCGGAGGGTAGGGCCGGGGCCGCCCCGCGTCTTACGGGACGCGTCCCGGCTCGGGCACGCCGACCCAGCGATCACCCCGCATGTATACGCCCGCATGATCCGCGCAGCGGAGGTCTCCACGGCCGGCGTCTTCGCCAAGGCCATCGGGGAGTGGAAAGAGCGCAACCCTCGGCGTGACGCGGTGGACCCGCTACGACATTCCGCCCAGCGGGTCCGCTGGTGTGCCGTCAGGTTCCGGCATCTGGCGGAGGCGGGCCGGATGGGGAAGAATCCCAAGATCACACCTTGGAGGTCGTTCCTGCGATGTCTGCGGATTCGCCGGCTCAGCCGCCGGTGGCGGCTGGACGCGCCCGGCCCTGGCGGCTCCAGTCGCAGGGATACGTGGCCTTCTTCGGCGGGTGCGTCGCCGTCACCACCATCGCACTGATCAATGCCGCTCGCCTCGGTATGCCCGTGAAGGGCAGGGTGCTCATCGCCTGCACGGGGCTTGCCGGGCTGACCCTGACCCTGACCTTGGCCATGGTCCTGAATCCTGAGGTGAGCATCGCCGCCTATACCTGGCTGGCGAGGGGGTCCGCCGTGGTCGTTCACCTTGTTCAGGCAGGCGTGCAGAAGCCGTACGACCGGGGCACCCTGCTGCTGTCCAGGGGGGAAGAGCACGCGCCGATGTGGCTCCCAGGTGCGCTCGCGGTCCTCTCCGGGGGTCTTCTCGAACAAGCCGCGTTGATCACACTTGAAGAGTGACGGGAGCCGACCGGGAACCAACCCTGTTAGCGAGAAGCCCGGACGATCCAAGAAAGACGAAGGCCTCTGAGCAGATAATCCCTGCGCAGAGGCCTTCTCGCATCTACGCGACCGAGAGGATTCGAACCCCTGACCTCCTGATCCGTAGGCAAGAGCAGACGCCTCGTCAGCGGCGTCCGGTTGCGTCCACGGCCAAGTGCGTGTCGCCGCTGGTGGCATGTGATCGTGTGAGGCGGTGTTGCTGTATCTCGCGCTGTATGGCAGAGCAGTGACAACCTGCAGCGGTAGCGTTATCAGCATGCAGATGCCTGCAGCCTGACATCGACTCCGTCTTCGGTTCGGGCCGAGCTAGAGGCTTACGAAAGTATCCAGCCATCCTGTGGAATGAGCGCCAAGCTGTCATTTCTACACGGTGCGGCTGGGGCTGACTCTCCCTAATCCCGCAATTCTTTAGCCCCACAAGATGACAAATCATCCTATTTAGGACTAATCGCTACATTTCCTACTCCTTTCTGGATTTCGGTTGCGTGATCACGTTGAAAGCTATGAGATTCGTGGGTGCGGATTCAACGGGTGAGGATTCAGGGGTATCGATGTCTGCGGGATGTGGACATCCGGTTCGACGACATCACGACCTTCATCGGACCGAATGGGGTCGGGAAGTCGTCTGTGCTGCGCGCGCTCGACTGGTTCTTCAACGGAGACCGGAACTCGCCGATCACGAGCGATGATGTCTCCACCGGCGCAGACCCGGAGCGGATCACAGTCGAGGTGGAGTTCTGCGACCTCACCGACGTTGACCGAGCAGCGCTCGGCAAGTACGCCGCTGGTGGCGTGGAGACCGTACGGCTGTGGCGGCGCTGGGAAAGAGGATACGACAAGCTTTCCGGTCGGGCTCTGGCCTATCCCTCGTTCATCAAGGTCAGAGATGTGCAAGGCGCGAAGGCTCGGCGTGACTGCTACAACGAGCTGCGAACAGAGCGACCCGACCTTGGTCTGCCGACTGTCCGGAGCGCAGCAGAGGTAGACACCGCGCTCATCGCTTGGGAGACCGCGCATCCCCACGAACTCCAAGGCACCGAGATCGAGGCGGATACCCACTTCTTCGGCTTCGCCGGCCAGGCGAAGATGACTGGACTCTTCGACTACGTTTTCGTCAGTGCCGACCTGCGGGCCGGTGATGAGAGCCGTGACATCAAAAGCTCGATCATCGGACGAATTCTTGAGCAGGCCGTGGATCGAACCGAGGCGGACAAAGAACTTACGGAACTCGGCATCATCTTCAATGCAAATCGAGAGACCATCCACACCAAGCACTTCAGCGAGCAACTCGAAACCCTGTCGGACGACCTGACTACAGCGGTCGGTGAACTCACCAGCGGCCGGAGCATTAACGTGGCCCCTGTTGTCCCTGAGTTCAAGATGCCACAGGTCCAATTCAAGGTCTCTGTCCTAGACGGCAAGGCCACAACCCGGGTCGATCAGCAGGGACACGGCTTTCAGCGCGCGCTGCTTATATCCGCTCTACGGCTACTGGCCGAGAGCAAGACCACTGAACACGATCGGACCATCTTCTTGGCGATCGAGGAACCGGAACTGTTCCAGCATCCTATTCAGGCCCGGGCGTTCGCTACCGTACTACGCAAGATCGCACGTAAGGATGGACACGGCGTACAAGTCTCGTACGCGACCCACAGTCCGTACTTCTTGGAGCCCGAGGGCTTCACGGAGATCCGTCGAATGACGAGGACCCTCTCGGAGAGTGTCGGCACCTCGGTGCAGATCCAATCAACGTCTAAGGAAGCCATCGCCCAACGTCTCAACGGCGCTTTCAAAACCAATGAGGTCTATCGGCAGCTCAATCGGATTTGTTTGCAATCGCTTCCGGAAGCGCTGTTTGCCCGTGCCGCGATACTTGTTGAGGGTGGCACTGATCAGGGATTCTTCGAGGGCTGTGGCCTAAGAAACGATCCTCTCAATAGGAACGGAATCGTGGTGGTCGACACCGGGAGCAAGAGGATCCTGCCGATCGCGCATGCGGTTCTCGCTGAACTCGGGGTGCCCTGTTTCGTCATATTCGACGGTGATGCCGGTGGAGAGCATCGCGACCGCAGCAAAAATAAGGATCCCGATAAAATCGCCGACGGGGTACGGCAGCGCAAGCAGGCAAATCGTATGCTGCTTGGGTATTTGGAAGCACACATCGAGGACTTCCCGCAGACCAAGGTGTACGACGACTATGCGGTTTTCCACGACACCTTGGAGACCTACGTCGAAGCCGAGTGGCCGGAGTGGGGAGAAGCTCACCAAGATCTTATTGCCAACGACAATGGCATGGACGGCAAGCACCCGATGACCTACCGGCATGCTTCCCAGAACGCTCACACCGATCCGCCGGCCTGGATCAGCGATGTCATCACCCGAGCCATGACGCTTTGCTCAGAAGGATAAATCAATCACTCGGCGCTCCTGCTGGCTGCACGGAGGCACTGTTCTCCACCGGCCTGCCACACCAGGCCATCAAGATGAAAAAGCCTCACTGTCGCACTGAAGCGCCTGTACGTTCTGGTGTTCATAGAACATGGCACCCGCCGACTGCATGTGGCCGGGTCACCGCCAAACCCAACCGGGAGGGCAAGGTGTACTGCGCCGTGGTGCTGGATGCCCACTCACGCCGAGTGGTCGGCTGGTCCATCGACGCTTCTCCCACCGCCGCGCCGGTGACCAGCGCCCTCAGCATGGCCATCCCAGTCACGCCCCCGCCGAAAGGAGCGATCATCCATTCCGACCAGGGCGTGCAACGCCCTCACCTGTAACTTTATGGGCTACCGGCCGACAGAATGTCATGATCATGGGATGGACCGGCGAACACCAGAGTTGTTTCGATCTCGCTGGTGCGGCGGAGGCCCAGGCCTCCGATCTGCTCAAAACTGCCGGCGCCTCATGGCGTGATCGCGTCCGCGACCGTTCTCAGACGGCCGGTTGGGACTCTGCGAGTTTGGGTGAGGCCCTGGTCGACAGTACCGGTTTGAGGCGTTCGACGGGGCAGGCGGGGTCATCGTCATGGTTGGGGTCTGGTCGGTCGTGGGCGGGTTTGGAAATGGGTGACGTGGGCTGCCAGTTCTTGGGCGGTGGTGGCGGTGAGGGTGGTCTTGCGGCCGTGGAGGGCGAACCAGCGGTCGGCGAACGGGTCGTAGAGGAATGCCCAGGCGGGGAAGTGTTCGCGGAGCGCCTGTAAGTACAGGCGGGTCTGGGTCATGGGGCGGGTGGGGGTAGTTCGGCCCAGACAGTACGGCCGGTGGCGCCGCCCTTGACTCCCCAGGCGGTGGTGAGGGCTGCGACGAGGTGAAGTCCTCGGCCGCCTTCGCGGTCGGGGGGTGGGGATGCCGAACTCGGTGGGGCCGCCCTGGTCTTCAATCTGCAGGTAGGCGGTGCCGTCGGGGCGGGGTCTGATGAGGGCGGTGAAGGTTCCGCCCGGTTCTCCGGTGCGGGTGTGCTCGACAGCGTTGGTGGCGAGTTCGCTGATGATGAGTTGGGCGTCGGGGTGGTGGGGAAGGTGCGTCCCGGCGAAGTGGCGGGCCTGGCGGACCTGCTCCCTCGTACCAGGGAAGGTCTGACGCCGTCCGTTTGAGGCGTCCCAGCGGGCTTGGGGCGGGATCATGTCAGCTCACCTCGTGATCATGCAGGTCAGGGAGGTTGACGCCTGCGTTGCGGTACTAAAAGTACGTGTGCAGTACTCTTAGTACAAGCAACTTGAGGTACTTGCCCCGCACAATGAGTACTGATCTCGTAGAGCCTGCGACCGAGGAGGGTGCCCATGTTCGGACTAATGGTGCGATTCACCTGTAAAGACCAGGCCAGCGCCGAGGCGTTCGACCAACTGGTCAGCCAGACCGTTGAGAAGATCCAGGAAGCCGAGCCGGGAACGGTGGTGTACGCCGCACACCGGGTCGAGGGTCAGCCGCTACAGCGGATCTTCTACGAGCTGTACCGGGACCGGGCGGCCTTCGACGCGCATGAGGAGCAGGAGCACACCAGGCGTTTCCTGGGCGCTCGCGATGATCTACTGGCCTCGGTCGAGGTCGACTTCCTCCAACTGCAGGCCGGTAAGGGAACGACAGGGTGAGTACCGAGTATCAACGGGCGCTGGGACGGCGCATCGCGCAGGAACGCAAGCGACGCGGCCTGTCACAGCCCGAGCTGGCACGGCTGATCGACCGATCGGTGGCCTGGGTGTCCCAGGTGGAACGCGGGGTGCGCAAGGTCGACCGCATGTCGGTCTTGGAGAAGGTCGCCGAAGCCCTGGACGTGCCGCTGTCGGAGTTGGCCGCCGAGGCGCCGGTGGTCGCCGCCGTCACCGAGGAGACCCCGGGAACGGCGGGCCTTCGCCTCCTGCTGTCGGGCGTGCATTCCCTGCGGGCCATGCTGCACCCCGTACCCGCCGCACCCGCCGAAGAGTTCAAAGCGCAGGTCGAGCGGGCTTGGGAGCTGGCGCATGAGAGCCGGTACGTGGATTTGACCGAGTTGCTCCAGGGGTTGGTGCCCGCGTTGGAGACCGCAGCACGTTCGGCTCCCGAGGAGCATCGGGCCGAGCTGTTCAAACTGCTCGCCGCGGCCTACCAAGCGTGTTCGGCCGCGCTCACCAAGCTGGGCGAGCCCGAGGCCGCCTGGATCGCCGCCGACCGGGCGATCGTCGCGGCCGAACGGGCGGGCGATCCGCTCCTTGTGGCGGCCGGCGCCTTCCGGCTCGGCTTTGTCTTCCTGGGGGCACGGCACTTCGACCAGGTGGAGGAGACGGCCCGTACGGCCTCGGAGGCACTGTGGTTCCTGGCCGACCAGGGCAAGCCCGAGGCCATGTCGCTGTGGGGCGCTCTCACTCTGCAGCGCGCGATGGCCGCCTCCCTGCTCAACGACGCCGACACCGCCTACCAGCACCTGGCGAAGGCCCGCGAGATCGCCGAGCGGCTCGGCGACGGGCGCAACGACTACAACACCGAGTTCGGCCCGGCCAACGTCGCCCTGCACGAGGTAGCCGTGGCGGTCGAGCTGGGCGACGCCGGTCACGCCCTGCGGGCCGGGACGGCGGTGGATGTCTCGACGCTCTCCGGCGAACGCCGCGCCCGGCTGCACATTCACCTGGCCCGCGCGCACGCCCAGCGCCGCCAGGTCGACGAGGCCGTGGCCGCTCTACGGGAGGCCGAGTCCATCGCGCCGGAGCAGGTACGCAACCACCGCGTCGTCCGCCAGTTGGTGTCCGATCTGCTGACCATGCAGGGCCTGCCCTCGCCTGAACTGCGAGAACTCGCCGGTCGAGTCGGGGCGTAAGGGAGCCGGACAGTGACCGGAGAGTGTGAGGGGTCGGCAGACCCCTCACCCGGGGTTCGGGGCACAAGCCCCGAGGAGACACAGCCCGAGTTCGAAACGCGCGAAGCGCGGAGAAGGCGAGGCCTGATTGCGGGTCGCATGAAAGATAAGCCCGAGGCCGCCCCGCGTCTCACGGAACGCGGGGCGGAACAGGGACATTCAGAAGATCACCTATGCCCCGAAGAGGACACGGGGAAATCTTGCCGAGGGCAGAGTTTCCCCTGTTCAGGGGCCTACTTGAGGAGCTGGCGGGCCATGACGAGGCGCTGGATCTGGTTGGTGCCCTCGTAGATCTGGGTGATCTTGGCGTCGCGCATCATGCGCTCCACCGGGTAGTCGCTGGTGTAGCCGTACCCGCCGAGGAGCTGGACGGCGTCGGTGGTGATCTCCATGGCGGCGTCCGAGGCGGCGCACTTGGCGGCGCTGGAGAAGAAGGTGAGGTCCTTCTGCGGCCGGCCGTGCATCGCCAGCTCGGACTTGGCGGCGGCGGCGTAGGTGAGCTGCCTGGCGGCCTCCAGCTTCATCGCCATGTCCGCGATCATGAACTGGACGCCCTGGAACTCGGCGACAGCCTTGCCGAACTGCTTGCGCTCCTTGACATAGCCGATCGCGTAGTCCAGCGCGCCCTGGGCGATGCCGAGCGCCTGGGCGGCGATCGTGACGCGCGTGTGGTCCAGGGTGGCCAGGGCGGTCTTGAAGCCGGTGCCCGGGTCGCCGATCATGCGGGAGGCCGGGATTCGCACATTCTCGAAGATGACCTGGCGGGTCGGGGAGCCCTTGATGCCGAGCTTGCGCTCCTTGGCCCCGAAGCTGACGCCCTCGTCGCCCTTCTCCACCACGAACGCGGAGATGCCCCTGGCTCCGACGCCGGGCTCGGTCACGGCCATCACCGTGTAGTACTCGGAGACCCCGGCGTTGGTGATCCACATCTTGGCGCCGTTGAGCACGTAGTGGTCGCCGTCGGCCACGGCGCGGGTCTTCATGGCGGCCGCGTCACTGCCCGCCTCCGCCTCCGACAGGGCGTAGGAGAACATCGCCTCCCCTCGCGCGACCGGCGCGAGGTAGCGCTCCTTGAGCTCTCCCGAGCCGGACAGCAGCAGCGGGACGGTGCCCAGCTTGTTGACTGCGGGGATCAGCGAGGACGAGGCGCAGGCCCGCGCCACCTCCTCGATGACGATGACGGCCGCGAGCGCGTCGGCTCCCGCGCCGCCGTACTCCTCGGGAACGTGTACCGCGTGCAGATCGGCCGCGACGAGCGCCTTGTAGACGTCCCAGGGAAACTCCCCCGTCTCGTCGGCCTCGGCGGCACGAGGGGCGATCTTCTCGTCGGCAAGGGCACGGACGGTCTCCCGGAGCATCTCGTGCTCCTCGGACAGCGCATAGAGAGGGAAGCTCATAAGGAAATACTAGGACGTCCAACAAAATATGAACCGCTCCAGGTCGGGTGTTCTCAGGCCCGGCCATCTCAGGCGGATGCGTGTCCGTGCCCGCCCATCGGACCGGGCCGCCGACCGGTACGGCCATCTGAACCGGCCTCTCACCCCTGGTGAGTTACAGGTAAATCTTCCGGAATGCCGCTTAGATATATATGCAGGTGGCGACAGTGTGCCTGAAGAGGGATGCCGATACGCTGACGGCACAGAATCGGCCGGAAACCGAAAGGAACACCTGTGGCCTACCGCCTGACGATGGTGGGAACCGGATACCTGGGCGCGACGACCTCGGCATGCATGGCGGAGTTGGGCTTCGAGGTCCTCGGCGTCGACGTGGACACGGAGAAGATCGCCCGCCTACAGGCCGGCGACCTGCCCATCCACGAACCCGGCTTGGAGGAGGTCCTCCGGCGTAACCTCGCCAACGGACGACTGCGCTTCACCACCTCGTACGAGGAGGCCGCGGCGTTCGGCGACGTGCACTTCCTGTGCCTGGGCACCCCGCAGAAACCCGGCGAGTACGGAGCGGACGTCTCCTATCTGGACTCCGCGATCGAATCACTGGCCCCGCATCTGAAGCGTGAGTGTCTGGTCGTCGGCAAGTCCACGGTTCCCGTCGGCACCGCCCGGCGACTGGCCGACAAGCTCGTACAGCTGGCGCCCATCGGCGCCGGAGCCGAGCTGGCGTGGAACCCGGAGTTCCTGCGCGAGGGCTTCGCGGTACAGGACACGCTGCACCCCGACCGGATCGTGCTGGGCGTGGCCTCCGACAAGGCCGAGAAGATCATGCGCGAGGTGTACGCCCCCATGCTGGAGCGGGGCACCCCGATGGTGATCACCGACTACCCGACCGCCGAGCTGGTCAAGGTCGCCGCCAACGCCTTCCTCGCCACCAAGATCTCCTTCATCAACGCGATGGCCGAGGTGTGCGAGGCCTCCCACGCCGATGTCAAGCAGCTGTCGCTGGCGCTGTCCTTCGACGACCGCATCGGCGGCAAGTTCCTCAACCCCGGCCTGGGCTTCGGCGGCGGCTGCCTGCCCAAGGACATCCGCGCCTTCATGGCCCGCGCCGGAGAGCTGGGCGCCGACCAGGCACTGACCTTCCTGCGCGAGGTCGACGCGATCAACATGCGCCGCCGGGCCCGCATGGTCGACCTGGCCCGCGAACTGACCGGAGGCTCCTTCCAGGGATGCACGGTCACCGTCCTCGGAGCCGCGTTCAAGCCCAACTCCGACGACATCCGCGACTCGCCCGCCCTCGACGTCGCCGTCACGATCAGCCAGCAGGGCGGTCAGGTCACCGTCTACGATCCCGTCGCCCAGGAGAACGCCCGCCGGGCGCATCCCCACCTCTCCTTCGGCACCTCCGCCGTGGAGGCCGCCCGCGACGCCCATGTCGTGCTGCTGCTGACCGAGTGGCAGGAGTTCGTCGACCTCGATCCCGAAGAGCTCGGCACCGTGGTCGCCGCCCGCAAGATCGTCGACGGCCGCAACGCCCTCGACGCCGAGGTCTGGCGCACCGCGGGCTGGCACTACCGGGCTCTCGGCCGGCCCTGACGGGCAGACCCGCCCCCGCGCTCCGCTCCCTCGTGATGCCGTGCGCTCTTTCCGCTGTCCGCCGGGTGTGACGGGCGAGATGTCTCGCCCGTCACACCGGTGACCGTTCCCGGCCGTCCGGCTACCCGGGCCGCTGGAGATCAGCTGTCGAACTCGCCGTGTTTCACCCCGGCGACGAACTCGGCCCATCCGGAGTGGGTGAAGAACAGCTTCGGGCCGTCGGGGTCCTTCGAGTCGCGCAGCACACGAAGGGAGGGAGAGATCGCCCGGTGCCCCGTGCCGGGAGCCCCGAGCACGGCCACCTCGACGCATTCGCCACCGTTGTCGCTGCTCCGGGACGCCTTAAGCCAGACGGCTCCGCTCAGGTCTGCTTCCATGTCTCCATCACCTTCGTCATGAGGTCGATGCTCGCGCGCGGGGACATGGCCTCCGTGCGGAGCTCTTCGTAACGCATACGGATCTCCGCCACGTCGCGCGGATGGTCGGTGATACGTCCCTCCGCCGCGCAGTCCACATAGGCGGTGTCCGCACCGCCCGTGACGCTCGCGATGACGAACGCCCCGCTCAGACCCGCCGTGACGGCGACGTCCCCGGGCATGATCTGGACCGAGACGTAGCGGTTCTCCATCGCCGCTATGACGGCGGCGATCTGACCGCGCATGATCTCCGGGCTGCCGACCCTCCGGTAGAGCATGCTCTCGTCGATCACCGCCCACAGCAGGGGCGGGTTGGCGCCGTGCAGCAGGCTCTGGCGCTCGATCCGCGCGGCCACCAGCTCCTCTATCCGCTCCTCGGCCACCGCGCGGCGTCCCTTGAGCAGCGCGCGGGCGTAGTCGGGGGTCTGCAGCAGCCCGGGAAACACCAGCGGCTGCCAGTTTCTCAGGGTGTGCGCCTGGCGTTCGATCTCCACCCACTCGCGAAACCAGGGCGGATAGGCGACCTGGCCGAGTATCGGCCAGACCCGCATGAGCGTCCCCCCGGTGTTGAGCATCCGGTCGCAGCGCTCGACGAAGTCACGCGACGGATTGCGCTGGGCGGTCTCGACCATGCCGACCAGGGTGGCGGAGTATGAGATCGCCTCGGCGAGCTGCTCCTGGGTCCAGCCGGCCTGGTCGCGCAGACGGCGAAGCTCTGCTGCGAAGAACGCCAGCGGGCTGGACCTGCTGTCGAGCTCACGCGACGGGGGCATCCGAACTCCTGTCTCACGCCGGAATCACACCGCGGCCACCGAAGGACACGGTCGCGGATTCGGTAACGACTTCATCACGCACGGTAATGTGGCGCCGTCCTGTTGGGAAGCGCATCCCCAAAACACATGAAGATCAGCGACGTGAAACCCGACGACCGGCATCGATCGTCTACGAATCACTCCACGTCACGGCCCCTCGCGCGAGGGGCCGACGACGGTTCGGAAAGGCTTGGAGAGTCCCGAAGAGGTGCAGAACGAAGAGATCGGGATTTCCTCTTATTGCGGGGCTTATTACGGAGCGTCATCTCCTTACCTCACCGAACCGCCCGGGGGGCGCCGATCGGCGTTACGGGGTTACGGCGCGACGACCTTGACGGGCGGGATGGCGGCGAGGCATGAGGTGTCGCCCGTTCCGCCCTCGCGGACGAACTCGGTGACGATGCCCGCGACACAGCCGCTGGGCTCGAACTCGGGCACGTGGCCGACGTTGGGCACCGGCAGGAAGACCCCGCGGGCGAACTGCGCGGCGGCCCTGCGGCCGTTGGCCTCGGCGGTGATACCGTCCAGGTCGCCGTTGAGCACCAGGACCGGGACATCGGGGAAACGGCCCGTCGAGACGTACGGCCTGCCGGTGCCCTTCGCGGGCCAGCGCAGGCAGTAGTCGCCCGCGTCCGCCTGGGCGGTGGCGAACCCCCGCGCGCTGAAGGCGCCGAACTCACCGGGTCCGGCCTGCTCGACGGCCCGCTCGAAGCGGCGGCGGCGTTCGGCGACCGAGGCCTCGACCGGCCACGGCCTGGGATAGTCGTTGCACGAGACGGTGGCCGCGATGCCCATGTCCATGCCCTGGTAGGCGGCCAGGTCCCCGGCCAGCACCTCGCCCGCGAGGGCGGCCAGCTCCCGGTCGTCACCGCGGGCGGCGCGGTACAGCGCCCTGGGCAGCCTGCCGATCGCCGGGGTCTCCGACGGGGCCGCGCCGACGGCGACGCTCATCGACGAGTAGACCAGCTGCGCCAGGCGGTCCTCGGTGAGGGCGATCCTCCTGGTCTCGTCGCCGACCCGGAGCGGGACACCGAGAGGTACGGCCCGCAGCCTGGCGGCCACCCTGGCCAGGTCCCGTACGGCCCGCTCCCCGTCACAGGCTCCGCCACCGCGTTCGCAGATCCGCCTCAGCGCCGAGGAGACCGCCTGCGCACTCTCCCTGCCCAGCGGGTCGAGGTCGATCGGGTAGGCGGCGGAGAGCACGACGGACTGGACCGTGCCCGGGTGACGCTGGGCGTAGACGGGCAGGAGGTAGGTGCCGTACGAGATTCCGTACAGCACGACCTTCGGGATTCCCAGGGCGGCCCGGACGGCGTTGAGATCGTCGGCGGTCGCTGCCGAGGTGTACCCTCCGGCGCGCGGTCCCAGGTTGCTCCCGCATCGGCCGACCAGCCGCAGCAGCTTCTCCCTCGGTTCGGTCACCGCGGCGCTCGCCGGGACGCCGCAGGTCAGGGGGGTCGACCGGCCCACTCCACGCGGGTCGACGAGCAGCAGGTCGTGGTCGGCGAGCAGGCCGTCGAGCAGGGCGGTGAAGGTGGCGTGCTGAGCGATCGCCTGTCCTCCTGGACCGCCCGGGTTGACCATGATCGTTCCCTTGGCGGGTACGGCCTCGTTTTGCCGTAGGACTCGGGCGTAGCCGACGGTGACGGTTTTCCCCGGGATCAGCGGGCGATCGAGCGTGCCGCATTCGACGCGGTGTCCGGGGATCTCGGGGCACCAGGCGGGGGGTGCGGGTGCCGGGGTGACAGCGGGCAAAGGGCTCGACAGAACGGTGGACAGGGCGAGAACGATCGATGTCAATGTCACGATCGGAATTGTTGGTGTTTTACCCCAGATCTCACCAGGCCCAATGTTTTCATCGCGGGTGGTGTGTTCAGGCTGCGGTGGGTGGTTCGGTGTGTTCGCGCTGCGGTGGACGTGGCTTGTTCGCGCTGCGGTGGGTGGGTGGTCCGGCCGGCCGTCGTTAGTCGGGGTCTGGTGTGTTCAGGCCTTCGGCCTGGCGGGCGCGGTGGTTTCTGTCCTTTTATACGCCGGCCGGACCACCCACCCACCTCCGCGCACTACCCGCCCCGCCGTACGACCTGGCCGCCGTAGCCGCTCCCTCTCCGGCCGCCCATCGCCCTCATGAAGGCTGAAGCGATCCGCCAAGCTCCCCGCATGATCGATCGCCGCTGCTGAAGCCTCGCTTTCGAAAGGAGCGCAGGGCCGGGGTGGAAAGCTGCGCCCACTTGGGAAGGGCCCACCCACCCGTGGGGCGGCGGCTTCGGTGGGACGGCTGTTGCCCACCCATCGCCTGGCGGGACTTCTGGGGGGTGGAGGGGAGTCCCGTGGGGGTCAGTTGTCGAACTCGCCGAGTTTCACTCCGCCGACGAAGGCGTCCCACTCGGAGCGGGTGAAGAACAGCTTCGGGCCGTCGGGGTTCTTCGAGTCGCGCAGCACGTACAGCGAGCCCAGGCCGGCCTTGTGGCCGGTGTCCGCGGTGTCGATCACGGCCACCTCGACGCAGTCGCCGTCGGTGTCACCGCTCACGGCCGCCCTGCGCCAGACGGCCTTGCTCAGGTCTGCTTCCACGTCTTCTCGCCTTCGCTGTCGGGTCGGCGGCCGCCCGCGTGGATTCCCGGTGAACGCCGGGTTCTCCGCCACTTCGTGGAAACGGCCGACGGTGTGCCCTCCCGGGAGGGACTCCACGACACAGTATCCGGGGCGTTCTCACTCCCCGCAACGAACGGAGGGATCAAGCGGGTGGGTGGTGAGGGCCTTCCCGAGGGGCGTGGGTAGGGGGTGCCTAAGGAGTCGTCCGGAATTACCTAAGGGATGACTGATTTCGCGGCCGGTGTCCCCTTCTAGCATTTTGATCAGCGGAAACCACCGCTTCCTCCGATCATCGAGGAGACCCGCCATGCCTTACTTCGAAAGTGCCGACGGCACCCGGCTCGCCTACGAGGACTACGGCACCGGTGCGCCGATCGTGTTCGTCGCGAGCTGGGCACTGAGCTCGGACATGTGGGAGTACCAGGTGCCGTTCTTCGTCGATCGGGGATACCGGTGTGTGCTCCTCGACAGGCGCGGGCACGGCCGTTCCGACCGCCCCTCCGGGGGATACGACATGGACACCAGGGCCGACGACCTCGCCACCCTGGTCGAACACCTCGACCTGCGGGAGATCACCCTGGTCGGTCACTCGGCCGGCGGCGCCGAGGTGGCTCGCTACCTGGCCAGACACGGGGAGGAGCGTGTCGCGCGCGTCGCGTTCGTGTCCGCGGTCCTGCCCTTCCTGAAGAGGACGGACGACAATCCCGAGGGGGCGCCCGAGGCCGTGTGCAAGGCCGTGATCGCGCGGTTCCAGAGCGACCGGCCCGGCTGGTTCGCCCAGCGGGCGCAGGGTTTCTACGCCACGCATCTGGGCAACGACGTCTCGCCCGCGCTGGTCGACCTCACGATGCGGCAGTGCCTGGAGACGTCGCCCATGGCGACGACCGAGGTGTGGCGGTCGAGCTTCCACGCCGACCACCGGGAGGGACTGCGCGCGATCACCGTTCCCACGCTGGTCGTCCACGGCGCCGCGGACCAGTCCGCGGCCGTGGAGATGACCGGCAGGCGCACCGCCGGGCTGGTGCCGGGCAGCGTCTACAAGGAGTATCCGACCGGAGGCCACGGCCTGTTCGTCACCCACAGGGAGCGGTTGAACGCCGACCTCCTCGACCTGATCAAGGGCTGACCGGGGAGGGCGAGGAGCCCCCGGGAGAAAATGGGAGGGCGGACGCCGAGGGCGTCCGTATACTCCTCGCATGATCCGACGACATTGATGAAGCAGCAGAGGTCCGAGCGGGACCGGATGCCGCGGGCCACCGGGCGCCATCGAGCACCTGGAGCCCCCTTCCGTCTCGTCTCGTGGAAAGACCTCATGATCGCACTGTCTCCGCGGGCGTCCGGCGCCCGCGTGAAGCGGCTGACCCGAGCGCTCTACATCTATGCCGCTCTTGAGGACTTCGTCCTCCTCTACCCGGTCTATGCGCTGCTGTTCGCCGACACCGGTCTGTCGGTGTCCGAGATCTCCTCGCTGTTCATCATCGGCGCCGTCTCCGGCATGCTGCTGGAGATCCCCTCCGGGGCGTGGGCCGACGCCGTCTCCCGCCGTCTGCTGCTGTCGCTCGGACCGCTGCTGGCGGCGGCGGGCTTCGCCCTGTGGTTCCTGATCCCCTCCTACTGGTCGTTCGCGCTCGGCTTCGTGCTCTGGAACGCCGGTGCCTCGCTCCGCTCGGGCTCGATGGAGGCCCTCGTCTACGAGGAGCTCGACCGTCTCGGCTCCGCCGAGCAGTACGTCACGGTCATGGGGCGGGTTCGCACCATCGGTCTGGTCGCGGTCGCGGCGGCCACCGCGGCCGCGACGCCGGTGCTCGCCGTCGGCGGTTACTTCGCGCTCGGTACGGCCAGCGTGCTGACCTGCCTGCTGTGCTCGCTCGCCGGGGCGGCGCTGCCCGAGCACCGCGCCGGGGCGGGGCGGCACGCGGACGCCCCGGACGAGGGGAACGGGGGGCGCTATGTCGCCGTGTTGCGGGCGGGGCTCGCCGAGGTCCGGCACAACCGGCCGGTGCGCGGAGCCCTGGTGCTGGTCGCGGTGGTGACCGCGATCTGGGGCGGCCTTGAGGAGTACGTCCCGCTCCTGGCCGCCGCGACCGGCGTCTCGGAGACGGTCGTGCCGATGCTCGTGCTCATCGTCTGGGGAGGGGTGGCGGTCGGCGGCCTGCTGGCGGGGGTCGCCGGGCGGCTGCCGGTCAGGGTCTTCGCCGGGCTGCTCGCCGTGGCCTCACTCACCATGGCGGCGGGCGCGCTGACCGGCCGGCC
This sequence comes from Streptosporangium sp. NPDC051022, assembly GCF_040683035.1. NCBI lineage: Bacteria > Bacillati > Actinomycetota > Actinomycetes > Streptosporangiales > Streptosporangiaceae > Streptosporangium > Streptosporangium sp. NPDC051022. The sequence goes on from NZ_JBFBCF010000034.1 coordinate 54,401, forward strand.
CGCGGGGCTGGTGCTGGTGGGAGCGGGTTTCTGCGTCTTCCAGCTGGCCGACGTGGTGGCCGACGCCAGGCTTCAGGGGACGATCACCGGGCCGAGCAGGGCGACGGTGACCTCGCTCGCGGGCCTCGGCATGGACGCGGCCACGGTGCTGGTGTACGGCGTCTACGCCGCCCTGTCCTCCTTCACCGGACACGGCGTGATCTTCGCGCTGTTCGCCGTGCCGTACCTCTGCGTCGCCCTCGCCATGGTGTACGGCGATCGCCGGGAGGGCGCCCGGCGGACGTCGTAGCGCGGCCTACCGGCGGGATCAGCGGGACGGGGTGGAGCTCACCGCACTGTCCGTGCCCCGGTGGGCACCCCCCGCTCCCATGCCGCCGAACACCGCCAGCACCGCGACCGTCACTCCGAGGGCACCGCGTATCGCGTTCCTCATGGTCTCCAACCTCCCGTGCCTTCCTGGAGGTTCCCTCCTTCCCCTGATGTCCCGATGTAGGCCATCACGCGCCCGCGACACCGTCGAGCACCCGTTCCAGCCCGTCGGCGAAGACCTCCTCCGCCGGGATCGGGGTGAGCTCGGCGAAGAGGCGGGCGAGGGCGGGGTAGGCGCCGGTGGCGAGGGCGCGGGCCAGATAGGCCAGCCTCTCGTCGGACGGGCGCGGCTCGGGGCCGCCCAGGGGCACGTTGAGGAGTTCGAGCTGGAGGAATCCGACGATGTAGGCGGTGACGGCGTTGACGGCCACGACGGTCGCGCGGGCGTCCAGGCCCGCGCGGGAGACGGCGGCGAAGAGCCGCTCGGTGTAGCGCAGGCCGTTCGGGCCGTAGAGGGGGTGCCGGCCGGCCAGCGTGACGTACCACGGATGGCGACGGGCGGTCAGCTGGGTGTTCTGGGCGAGGATCCGGACGTCGTGGCGCCATCCGGGTCCGGGCTCCGGCAGCGGGATGCGCCCGCAGATCTCGTCGACCATGAGATCGAGCAGGTCGTCCTTGGAGTCCAGGTAGCCGTAGAGCCGCATGGGGCCGGTGCCCAGCTCGGCGGCGACCCGGCGCAGGGTGACCGCGTCGATCCCCTCCGCGTCGGCGAGCGCGACGGCCGTGGCCACGATGCGTTCCCGGCTCAGCGGGACGACCCTGCGCCTGCCGGGTTCGGGGCGTTCCCAGATCACACTTCTCACTCGATACAGCGTAGCTTGTTGATACGTTGTATCGACAAGGAGGCTCTCCATGGAGAAGGCCGTCAACTACGACGTCGGGATGCGCGCCTCGGCCGACCGGCCCTCACGTCCGGTCTTCGACCCGGTGACGGTCCGCCGGGAGATGGAGATCATCCGGCGGGATCTCGGCTGCTCGGCCGTACGGATCTTCGGGGAGGATCCCGACCGGCTGCGCGTCGCCGCCGCGTACGCGCTGGAGGCGGGGCTGCACGTGTGGCTCTCCCCCGACCTGTTCAACTCGGGCCGGCGCGAGTGGCTGCCCTATCTCGCCGCCTGCGCCCGTACGGCCCGCGAACTCGGCTCCCCCGACGTGGTGTTCGTGGTGGGCAGGGAGCTGACGTTCTTCATGCGCGGCCTGGTGCTGGGCGGGGACGCCTTCGCCCGGATGCGGACCTTCTCCTCGGTTCCCCGGCTGCTGGCCAACCTCGCGGTCAGGGGTTCGTGGCACCGGAGGCTCAACCGGTTCCTCGCCGAGGCGACGGCGACGGTCAGGGCCGAGTTCGCCGGTCCCGTCACCTACGCCTCGGGCCCCTGGGAGGAGGTGGACTGGTCGATCTTCGACCTCGTCTCCGTCGACCTCTATCGCGACGCCTCGAACGAGGCGGCCTTCCCGGAGAGGACACGCGCCTATCTCGGGCACGGCAAGCCGGTGGCGATCACGGAGTTCGGCTGCTGCACCCATCGCGGCGCGGCGGCCAGGGGCGCCATGGGCTGGACGGTCGTCGACCGGCGGGCCACGCCGCCCGCCGTACGGCCCGGCCTGGTCCGCGACGAGCACGAGCAGGCCGCCTACCTGCGCGACCTGCTCGACATCTTCGCGGAGGCGGGCGTCGAGACGGCTTTCGCCTTCACCTTCGCGAGCTACAGCTATCCCCGCGATCCCGACCCCCGGCACGACCTGGACCTGGCCGCCTACGGCCTCGTCGCGTGCTACCGCGACCAGAAAGGGACGACATATCCGGACATGCCGTGGGAGCCGAAGGAGGCCTTCCACGCCTACGCCTCCTGGCCCCGGGAGAGCTGAGCGGAAGTCCGTACGGCTCAGCCGCCGAGCTGGGCCGCCTCGGCGCGGAGCTTGGCGCCCTTGGCGTGGGCCTGCTCCTTGAGCGACTCCTGGAAGCGCTCCATCTTGGCGCGCAGCCCCTCGTCGGAGGCCGCCAGGATGCGTACGGCCAGCAGACCCGCGTTGCGGGCGCCGCCGACGGCGACGGTGGCGACCGGGACCCCCGCGGGCATCTGGACGATCGAGAGCAGGGAGTCCATGCCGTCGAGGTACTTCAGCGGCACCGGGACGCCGATCACCGGCAGCGGGGTCACCGAGGCGAGCATGCCCGGCAGGTGGGCGGCTCCCCCGGCCCCGGCGATGATCACCTTCAGGCCGCGCCCGGCCGCCTGCGCGCCGTAGGCGATCATCTCCTCGGGCATGCGGTGCGCGGAGACCACGTCGGCCTCGAACGGCACCCCGAACTCGGCCAGCGCCTCGGCCGCCAGCCGCATCACCGGCCAGTCGGAGTCGCTGCCCATGACGATGCCGACGGTGGTCATGCGTTCTCCTCGCCTCGCGGCCGGGGGCCGCGTTCGCAGTGGTGCCGGTGATGCCGGTGGTGCCGGTGGTGCCGGTGGTGGACGGTGCCGTTGTGACATGTGGTGGTGCCGTGCCCGGCCGGGCGCCGGGCGGGTGACGGGTCCGGGGCGCCCGTGGGCGGGCACCTCCGGATGATCAGGTGTAGACGCCCTCGCTGAGGTAGACGGCGGCGTGCCGGGCACGGGCCCTGACCTCGTCGAGGTCGGTGCCGAAGGCGGTGACGTGACCGATCTTGCGGCCGGGCCGTACCTCCTTGCCGTAGAAGTGGATCTTCACTCCCGGGTCGTGGGCCATCACGTGCTCGTAGCGGGAGAAAAGGTCGGGGTCGTCGCCGCCCAGGAGGTTGGCCATCACCACGACGGGGGCCGACATGGAGGGCGAGCCGAGCGGGAGGTCCAGCACGGCGCGCAGGTGCTGCTCGAACTGGGAGGTGCGGGCGCCGTCGATGGTCCAGTGGCCGCTGTTGTGCGGGCGCATGGCCAGCTCGTTGACCACCAGCCCGGAGGCGGTGGCGAACATCTCGACGGCGAGCAGCCCGGTCACGCCGAGCTCGTGGGCGATCCGCAGGGCGATCCGCTGCGCCTCGGCGGCCTGCTCGGCGTCGAGGCCGGGGGCGGGAGCGAGCACCTCGACGCAGATCCCGTCACGCTGGACGGTCTCGACGACGGGGTAACTGACGCCCTGCCCGTGCGGCGACCTTGCGACCAGGACGGCCAGCTCGCGCTCGAACGGCACGAAGGCCTCGGCCATCAGCGGCACCCCGGTGGCCAGCACCTCGGCGGCCTCCTCTGCCGAGCGGCACACCCAGACGCCGCGGCCGTCGTAGCCGCCGCGCACGGCCTTGAGCACGACCGGCCAGCCGTTCTCCCCGGCGAATTCCTCCACGTCGGCGACCTCGGCGATCCGCCGCCACGGCGGGCACGGGGCGCCGATCGCGGTCAGCCGCTCGCGCATCACGGCCTTGTCCTGGGCGTGCACGAGCGCGTCGGCCCCGGGGTGCACGGCGAAGCCGTCCTCGGCCAGGGCGCGGATGTGCTCGGTCGGCACGTGCTCGTGGTCGAAGGTGATCGCGTCGCATCCCTTGGCGAAGTCGCGCAGGTCCGCCAGGTCGCGGTAGTCGCCCAGGCGCACGTCTGCGATCACCCGGGCCGCGCTCTCGTCGGGCGAGTTGGCCAGCACCCGAAGTTCCATTCCGAGGGCGATGGCCGCCTGCTGGGTCATCCGGGCCAGCTGGCCCGCTCCGATGACGCCGACGACAGGACCGATGGGACCGATGGGACCGGCCGAAGAAGGGCTGCTCACGACGGTCGAGTTTACCGGCCTGCCGTACGGGAACAGGCGGGGGCCGGGGTTGAGCCCCTCCGGGCCGGACGCGGGAGACGGGAGTCGCGTCATGGCAATGAAAGTCACCCGTGTGCTTCGTGCGACCAACCGAACCGGAGTAACGTCAGATACTGGCTTATCTCCTGACATCCGATATTTCCGCAAATATCCTTGGCTGACTGCTATGCACAACATCTGGTCAACCGGGAAGCGGAACGAGAGGATGCACCGGTAGCCTGACAGAACAGTGTCCGAGGTCCCCCCGAGTGGCGGCCCTCAGCCAACCCGGAAAGGACCGTGCGGGAGACATGGAGTTTCTGCGACGTGCCTACGCGCGGCTCGCCGACCTGGTCCAGGAGCTGGCGAAGTTCGGGATCATCGGGGCGATCGCCTTCGTCGTCGACACCGGCGGCTTCAACCTGATCATGTACGGCCTGCACCAGGGAACTCTGACCTCCAAGGTCGCCGCCACATCGATCGCGGCCACCCTCTCCTACCTCGGCAACCGCTACTGGACCTTCCGGCACCGGGAGCAGAGCGGCCTCGCCCGGGAGTACTTCCTGTTCTTCCTGCTCAACGCGGTCGGACTGCTGATCGGACTGCTCTGCATCGGTTTCGTGCAGTACACCCTGAAGCTGACCGACCCGCTGAGCCTCAACATCGCCAACCTGTTCGGAATCGGCCTGGGGACGCTGTTCCGCTTCTGGTCCTACAAGAAGTGGGTCTTCCTGGCCGTCGCGGAGGTCACCGCAGAGGTGCCGAAGGAGCTCCCCGGCGAGACCACGCGGGTCCTCTGAGCCACACGGCCCTCCGAACCGGGCGGATCCCCTGAACCACGCGGGTCCCCGAGCCACGCGGACCCGCCGGTTCGTTCGGGGTGGCCGCCGGTCACGCCGGACCTCTGACCACCCGGTTCCTGGTGGTGTCGTCGACCTGGCGCAGGAAGAGCGCGAACACCGCCGGGCGCGGCCGGACGAGCTCCAGGCGGCCGCCGTCGGCGGCGGCCAGTGCCCGGGCCAGGGTCAGCCCCAGACCCGTGCCCCCGGCCCCGCTGACGTTCCGCTCGAAGATCCGGCCCGCCAGCTCGTCGGAGACGCCGTTCCCCTCGTCCGCGACCTCGATCACGATCGACCTGTCCTTGTAGTTGGTGGTCACCGTCACCGTGCCACCGCCGTGTTCCAGTGAGTTCTCCAGCAGGGTGGAGATCACCTGGCTGACGCCGCCGCTGGTGCCCAGGGCCTGCAGTCCTCGCGTGCCGGACAGCTTCAGCTTCCGCCCCACCCTGCGGAAGGCCGGCCCCCACTCGATGAACTGCTGGTCCAGCAGTTCGTCCAGCATGACCGCGTCGGCCTGGGCCTGCCGCTGCCGCCTGGCGGCGGCCAGCAGCTCGTCGATCACCGCGGTGAGCCGCTCCGCCTGCACGATCGCGGCCTCCCCCTCCTCCTTGACGATCCCGGGCTCGTGCGCGGCGGCCACGATCTCCTCAAGGCGCATGGTCAGTCCCGTGAGGGGGGTGCGGAGCTGGTGCGAGGCGTCGGTCGCGAACTCCCGCTCCCGGGCCAGCAGGTCGGAGATGCGGGTCGCGCTGCGGTCCAGCACCTCGGCGACCCGGTCGAGCTCCTGGATGCCGTAGCGGTGCTTGCTCGGCCTGGCGTCGCCGGAGCCGAGCCGCTCAGCGATCATCGCCAGATCGCTGAGCGGGAGCGTCAGGCGGCGCGACTGCACGATGGCGAGCCCGACCGCCACCGCGAGAGCCGCGGAGGCGAGCGCGATGATGAGCAGGAGCCACGCCTTGACCTCCCGCTCCACCTGCGTCCTGTCCCGGCTGACCGCGACGTACACGCCGTTCTCCGACTGAGCGTCCTGGGTCATCTTGCGGTTGTCCGGAGGCTCGGTCCCCACCATCGTCACCTGGGGTGGGGTCCCCTTCGCATAGACCTGGATGTATCGGTCGGGATACTTACGCTTGAGTTGCTCGGGGTCGACCGGTTGATCCTGAATCCGGGCATACTCCACTTCCCCCAGCAGGCTTTTGGCCTGGGAGGAAAGCTCCTGAGTCGCCTCTTCCTCGATCAGCCGGTTGACCGCCACCCCCAGAGGGATGCCCAGCAGCAGCACTCCGATGACAGCGACGAGCAGGGTCGACGAGAGCAGGCGGCGGCGCATCCCCTACTCGCGTTCGAAGCGGAAGCCAACCCCTCGCACGGTCGTGATGTATCGCGGCTTGGCGGCGTCGTCGCCCAGCTTGCGGCGCAGCCACGAGATGTGCATGTCCAGGGTCTTGGTGGAACCCCACCAGTTGGTGTCCCACACCTCACGCATGATCTGCTCCCGGGTCACCACCTTGCCCGCGTCGCGGACCAGGACCCGCAGCAGGTCGAACTCCTTGGTGGTCAGGTGCAGTTCCTTGTCGCCCATCCAGGCGCGACGGGAGTCGGCGTCGATGCGCACCCCCTGCACCACGGGCGTCTCGGAGGTGCCGCGCCGGAGCAGCGCGCGGACCCTGGCCAGGAGCTCGGCCAGCCTGAACGGCTTGGTGACGTAGTCGTCGGCCCCGGCGTCGAGGCCCACGACGGTGTCGACTTCGTCGACACGAGCGGTGAGGATGAGCACGGGCGTGCCGTGCCCTTCGGCGCGAATGCGCCTGGCGACTTCCAGGCCGTCCATCTCTGGCAGGCCCAGGTCAAGAACAATCAAGTCGATGCCACCCGACAGTGCCCGTTCCAGGGCCTGCGGGCCGTCGGGGCTCACCTCGACTTGATAGCCCTCGCGACGTAGCGCCCGCGCCAGCGGCTCGGAGATCGAGGTATCGTCCTCGGCGAGAAGTACACAGGTCATGTTGCGATCGTAGGACCTTAAGGGATCGTTTCCCGGGTACAGCGCGCGGTTTGACTCGTCATTGACCTATCCATTGACCTGGGCAAACACTGATAAATCCCGGATAGTCGTCCCGCAACGGCCGGGGCGCGCGCGGTAGCGCTCCCGCCTCGGAACTCCCTGGAAACGACAGGCCCGCCAAGGGCTCTCTCGCCCGTTCATGACAAAACAGAACACGCCCGCCGTATGGGACTCGGTGGGCGTGTTCGGGCAGTCGATCTCAGGAGGATCTCAAGAGGGTCTCAGGAGGCCGACGGCGGCTCGGCGTAGCGAGCCAGGTAGAGCTGGATGCCGAGGCTTTCGATGAGCCCGAGCTCCGTCTCCAGATAGTCGATGTGGCGCTCCTCGTCTTCGAGGATCTCCTCGAAGATGCGGGCCGAGGTGGCGTCGCCCTTCTCACGCATCAAGATGATCGCGGGCTTCAGGCGGCCGACGACCTCCAGCTCGATGTTCAGGTCGGCGCGCAGCTGCTCCTCGACGGTCTGGCCGATGTGCAGTGTGCCCAGCCGCTGGTAGTTGGGCAGGCCCTCAAGGAAGAGAATGCGGTCGGTCAGCTTCTCCGCGTGGCGCATCTCGTCGATGGACTCTTCGCGGGTGTATTTCGCAAGCCTGGTGTATCCCCAGTTCTCCTGCATCTTCGCGTGCAGGAAGTACTGGTTGATCGCGGTCAGCTCCGCGGTGAGCTGCTCGTTCAGCAATTCGATGATCTGCTTGTCGCCCTGCATGACGGGCTCCTTGTGCTAAGCGGTCGGCATCAAATCTTCAGACCGCTTCAGGATCGCACAGATCTTCCTCACACAAGACGCACAGTCACCACCGGCACCGGTCGCGTCACGGACCTGACGTGCGCTCTTCGCCCCGGCCGCGATGCAGTCGTGCACCTCGTTCTCGGTGACGGCACGGCATACACAGACATACATGGCGGGGGAGAAACCTCTCTCAACCGGTTGTGCATAGGTAAGGCGTACCTAACATAACTCATTGAGTAAGGCTTGCCTATGTGATGTGGAACACACAGGCTTTCTCCCCCACCATATCTGAAGAGCATCGATTACGGTCAGTGACCCCTGTCCAGCCATTCCTGAAGGTGCGGGGCCTCCGCTCCGATCGTGGTCGAGTCACCGTGCCCGGTGTACACGACCGTCTCCTCCGGCAGGGGCAGCAACCGCGTCCTGATCGACTCGACGATCGTGTCGAAGGAGGAGAACGACCTGCCCGTCGCGCCGGGACCGCCGTTGAACAGCGTGTCACCGGTGAAGACCACGCCGAGTGCGGGCGCGTGCAGGCAGACCGCGCCCGGCGCGTGGCCCGGCGTGTGCAGCACCGTCAGGTCGACTCCGCCCGCCGAGATCACCTCGCCGTCCCGCAGCGGCGTGTACGGCAGGTCGGGGTAGACCATCTCCCACAGGGCCTGGTCGGCGGGGTGGAGCAGGATCGGCGCGCCCACCCGGGCGGCGAGCTCGGCCGCCGCGTCGATGTGGTCGTTGTGCGCGTGGGTGCAGACGATCGCCTTGACCTCCCGGTCGCCCACCCGCCCGGCGATGACGGCCGCGTCGTGCGCCGCGTCGACCACGACGACCTCGCTGCCCGAGCCGACCAGCCAGACGTTGTTGTCGACCTCCCAGGTGCCGCCGTCCAGTGAGAACGTTCCAGAGGTGACGACCCTGTCGATCACAGGACCACCACCGAGCGGAGCACCTCGCCGCGGTGCATCTTGGCGAAGGCCTCCTCGACGTCGCCGAGCCCGATCGTCTCGGAGACGAAGGCGTCCAGGTTCAGCCGCCCCTGGAGGTAGAGGTCGATGAGCATGGGGAAGTCACGGCTGGGCAGGCAGTCGCCGTACCAGGAGGACTTCAGCGCCCCGCCGCGGCCGAAGACGTCCAGCAGCGGCAGCTCGACCGTCATCTCCGGGGTCGGCACGCCCACCAGGACCACGGTCCCGGCCAGGTCACGGGCGTAGAAGGCCTGCTTGTAGGTCTCCGGGCGGCCGACGGCCTCGACCACCACGTCCGCGCCGTTGCCTCCGGTGATCTCCCGGATCGCCTCGACCGCGTCGGTCTCGCGGGAGTTGATCGTGTGGGTCGCGCCGAACTCCTTGGCCCAGGCGAGCTTGCGGTCGTCGACGTCCACCGCGATGACCTTCGTCGCGCCCGCCAGCCAGGCGCCGTGGACGGCCGCGCCGCCGACGCCGCCGCAGCCGATGACGGCCACGCTGTCGCCGCGGGTCACGCCGCCGGTGTTGATGGCGGCGCCGATGCCCGCCATCACGCCGCAGCCGAGCAGGCCCGCGACCGTCGCCGGCGCGGCCGGGTCGACCTTGGTGCACTGCCCGGCCGCGACCAGGGTCTTCTCGATGAAGGCGCCGATCCCCAGGGCGGGGCTGAGCGGCGTGCCGTCCTCCAGCGTCATCCGCTGGGTCGCGTTGTGGGTGTTGAAGCAGTACCACGGGCGGCCGCGCCTGCAGGCCCGGCAGTCACCGCAGACGGCCCGCCAGTTCAGGATCACGTAGTCGCCGGGGGCCACCTCGGTGACGCCCTCGCCGACGGCCTCGACCACCCCGGCGGCCTCGTGGCCGAGCAGGAACGGGAACTCGTCGTTGATCCCGCCCTCGCGGTAGTGCAGGTCGGTGTGGCAGACGCCGCAGGCCTGGATGTTCACCACCGCCTCGCCCGGACCGGGGTCCGGCACGTGAATGGTCTCCAGGGAAACGGGCTCACCCTTGCCTCGTGCCACCACGCCTTGCACGGTGTACGGCATATCCTGCACCTCGTCTTCGAGTCGGTTACCGGGGTTGGACGGCTTTTCTGCTGAGACGTCCCAGGACAATGCTTATCAGGCCCGGCGCCGCCCGTCGGACCCGGTGACGCCTCCGGGCCGGCGGAGCACGTACGGCTGGACCATTCCGAGCCCCCGGGCCGGTCGGCGGCGCATGCGGTGCACCTCGACGCCGGGCGATCCCGCGACGGCCTCGGCCAGCTCGCCGTCGGCGATGATCGTGCCGGGGCGGGCGATGGCGGTCAACCGGGCGGCCAGGTTGACGGTGGTCCCGAAGACGTCGCCCATCATCGGCACGACGGGGCCGTAGGCGAGGCCGATCCGCACCTCGGGGCCGTAGCCGCGGATCGCGTCGACGAGGGCCAGCGCGATCGCCGCGGCCGTGCGCGGCTCGGCGGCGGTGAACAGCACCTCGTCGCCGAGCGTCTTGACCAGCCGTCCGCCGTGCGCGGCGACCACGTCCGAGGCCCGCGACTCGAACCCCTCGACCAGCTCGGCCAGGCCGTGCTCGTCCAGCTCGCGGGAGAGCTGGGTGAAGGAGACCAGGTCGGCGAAGCCGACCGCGAGGGTCAGGCGGTTCGGCCCGGTCTCCTCGGTGAGGTCGGTGACGGCCAGCAGGCGGGTCCCGGCGGCCGCGAGCTGTGCCCGCCAGACGTGGACCAGCACCTGCTCGAAGTCGGGCAGCAGCCTGCGGGAGGCCTCCAGCACCGCCGCGAGGTCGGCGTCCGTCGGCTCCCGCTCCCTGTCGAGCACGGCACCGATCATGATCTCGGCCTGCCACTGCGCGAGCCTGGCGGTCGTCTGGCCGATCGCCCTGGTCATCCGGATGACCGCCCGCTCGTCCAGCGGCCCGTCCGCCAGCATCGTCTTGACCCGCCCGAGCGCGGCCACGTCGGCGTCGGTGAAGGCCACCGCGTCGTCGGGCAGCGTGGCGAAGCCGAGCGCCCGCCAGATCCGCTCGGTGAACTCCTGCGGCACCCCCGCGAGCTCGGCCACCTCGATCCGGGTGTAGCAGGGTGACGTGCCGACGAAAAGGCGTTCGATCTGCTCGGCCGTCGGACGTCTCGCCACTTTTCCTCCGCCTTCTCTCCACTTCCCGCCCAGGAGGTTACGCCACCGTTCACCCCTCGGCGTCCCCGTTGGCTGAGAAGATCGGACCGCGTGCGTCGTCGCTCGGCGTGGCCGGTCGCCGCACCGGTGATTACTCACCGTGTCAGAATATGGTCAGGAACCGGCTGACCGCTGAGCGAGGTGATTCGACCGCTCACCGACACGGCGGGACCGGTGAGCGCTCGGTGGACGCCGCTCGTCCATCCCGGCACGAGACGCCTATTCCGCACCATCAACCCGCCCTATGGTCAAGTCGCCCTTTCGTGTTCATTGCCCGGCAGATCGAAGTCGGCCACCGGCGCGGCACGCCACCGGCCGATCCCCCCAGTTCTGTTGTCGGTCCCCCCAAAGGAAATCCAGTATGAAGACGAAGAAACGGCACTTCACGCTCACCATGGGCGTGTCACTCGTCGCGGCGGCGATGGCGCTCTCCTCCTCGGCACCGGCGGCCGTGGCCGCGTCCGCGGCCGGGAGGCAGGCCGCCGCGATCGTGCCGGTCGCGGCGTCCCGGCAGGCGGCGGCCCCCGCGTGCGCACCCGACACCACCGTTCAGACCGACCGGGGTCCGGTGTGCGGCCTGGTCGTCAACAACGTCAAGTCCTGGCTCGGTGTCCCCTACGCCGCGCCGCCCGTCGACAAGCTGCGCTGGGCTCCGCCCGAACAGCACGCCCCCTGGACGACGGCCCTCGAAGCGACGGAGCGCGGCTCCGCCTGCCCGCAGCCCGCCTTCCTCGGCCCCGAGTCGTACAACGAGGACTGCCTGAAGCTGAACGTCGCCGTGCCCGTGAACGCGGGCACCGAGCCGCTGGCCGTGATGGTCGAGTTCCACGGCGGCGGGTTCCGGCTCGGCGCCTCCTCCGACGGGACCTACCTGGCGGGTGCCGGGCGCGTCGTCCACGTCAGCGTCGACTACCGGCTCGGCATCCTCGGCTTCCTGGCGCACAAGACGCTGGGCGCCCGCTCGGGGAACTGGGCGCTGCGCGACCAGCAGGAGGCGCTGCGCTGGGTCCAGCGCAACATCTCCCGGTTCGGCGGCGACCCGAACAACGTGACCATCTACGGCGCGTCCGCCGGAGGGTCCAGCGTGTGCGCCCACACCACCTCGCCCGTGTCGAAGGGGCTGTTCCAGAAGGGGATCTCGCAGAGCGGCGAGTACAACTCGCTGCGCGGCCACGAGACCATGTGGCAGACCCAGGACTGCAAGTCCGACCTGCCGACCGAGGCCGAGGCGCAGCAGACCGGTGACCGCTTCGCCGCCGCCGTCGGCTGCGGGAACGCGGCGGACGTGGCCGCCTGTCTGCGCGCGGTACCCGCCAAGACGCTGGTGGAGAAGGCCGGCGACGGGATCGGCCCCGACAAGGGCACGCTGGCCCCGATCGTCGACGGCACGATCCTGCCCCTGTCACCCGCCGAGGCGTTCGCGACCGGCCGCGTCAACAAGGTCTCCCTCATGCACGGCGTCGACCGCGACGAGACCCAGCTCCTGGGGGCCAACACCCCCGAGGAGTACGAGGCGCTGGTCAAGCAGCAGTACGACTCCCTCGCCCCCGAGGTGTTCAAGCGCTACCCGCTGAACCGCTTCCCCGCCCCCTCGGCGTTCATCGCCTACCGCACCATCGTGGCCGACTCCAACTCCGTCTGCCCCGCCCTGCTCAACGACGAGCGGCTGGCCCGCCACATCCCGGTCTACGCCTTCCAGGTCGACAACGCCGACGCCCCGCCGATCTTCTTCCTGGACAAGACCAAGCCGAACGGCTCGTACCACATCAACGAGGCGCTCCTGCTGTCCTTCCCCAGGACCGACCTGAGCCCCAACCAGCAGACCTTCGCCACCCAGCTGGCCGCCCAGTGGACCGGCTTCGCCAGGACCGGCAACCCGACGGTCGACGGCACGCCCTACTGGTCCAAGTTCACCCGCTCCCACCCCGGCGTCATGTCTCTCGTGCCCGCGGGCGACAGCCAGCTGACCGAGGAGATCTCCAAGCAGCACAACTGCGACTTCTGGAAGAAGTACGCGGCGTTCACCCGCTGAACGGGCGCCTCTCCCCCACCCGGTGCCCGGCTCACCCCGGCGCCGGTTCCCTAGCGCGCCCGCTCCGGAAAAGCGCCATATATCAGCCTTTCATCCGGTGACTCGATGAACCGTTGACCGTTCACGGCGCCTGTCCGCGCCACCCGTGCACGGCACCGGTTCACCGCACCGGCTCCGCACCGCGCCGGATCGCGCCGGCGCACCACGCCGACTCGTCATGCCCGCTCGCCTAACCGGTTCACCGGACCGGTTCACGGGACGCCGCCCAGGTCTCCGTGGGCCTCCGTGGGCCTCCGTGGGCCTCTATGGACCTCCATGGGTCTCCGTGGGCCTCCATGGGCCTTCACGGCCTCCGGAGCGGTGACGCGCGCCGCGGTCGGCTTCCCCTCCCCCGGTACGGCACGCCACACCGCCCTCCGGGACCACACATGAGAGAAGAGATGGAAATGCATCCGATCCGCAGGAAGAGATTCCTCAGGTCCGCCGCGGTGGTGACCGTGTCGTGCCTGGCCGTACTGCTGAACACGCCCGTCACGGCCGGTGCCGCGTCCCCCGGCGGGGGCGACCAGGCCGTGACCGACACCACGGCCCAGGGGGCCCAGGGGGCCCAGGGGGCCCAGGGGGCCCAGGGCGGCGGCCACACCCCGCCCTCGATCCCCGGCGACTGGCCGTCCTGGCAGAAGGACCTGAGCGGCTCGCGTTCCAACCCCTTCGAGCGCCGGCTCACGCCCGGCAACGTCGGCAAGCTGAAGCTGAAGTGGGCCTTCGCCTACCCCAAGAACACTGGCACGCCGCACAGCCAGCCCGCCGTCGTGGGCGACACGATCTACTTCGGCGCGACGGATGGCCACTTCTACGCCCGTGACGCGCGGACCGGCGCCGCGAAGTGGGACTTCGACCTGAGCACCGTCGGCACCCCGGGCCCCGGGGGACGCGCCGTGGTGCAGGACGGGGCCGCGGTCTCCGGCGGCAAGGTGTACTTCGGCGACGGCCGGGGCTACTTCTACGCGCTGGAGCAGAAGACCGGGAAGCTGGCCTGGGCCCGGCAGATCGACACCGAGATCGCCGCGGGCATCACCAGCTCGCCGATCGTCTACGGTGGCCGCGTCTACGTCGGCGTGTCCAGCGGGCAGAACATCCTCGGCAAGACCTTCCCCTGCTGCACCTTCCGCGGTCACATCGACGCCCTGAACGCCGAGACCGGCGAGCAGGTCTGGCGCTACTACACCGTGCCCGAGCCCAAGCAGAACGGCACCTGGCCCAACGGGGTGCCCCGGTACGAGCCGTCCGGGGCGGGCGTGTGGAGCACCCCGGCCATCGACCCGGTCACCCGCACCCTGTACGTCGGGACCGGGCAGAACTACACCGGCAGCGGCGGCGACTTCGACTCGGTGCTGGCGCTGGACATCACGACCGGCAAGGCCCGCTGGACCAGGAAGATGACCGACGTCGACACCTGGCGCATCGAGTGCTCCTTCCCCACCCCCGAGGACAAGCAGTACTGCCCGAACCTGCCCGACGGCACCGCGCTGGACTACGACCTGGGCGCGGCGCCCAACCTCTTCACCGCCGGCGGCAAGCACCTCGTCGGCATCGGCCAGAAGGCCGGCGTCTACCACGTGCTCGACGCCAGGACCGGAAAGATCGTCTGGCAGCGCCAGCTGTCCACGCCGATGCCCAGCGGCGGCCTGTCCGGCATCCAGTGGGGCACCAGCTTCGACGGTGAGCGCCTGTACGTCTCGACCTACATGGGCAGGCCGGGCACGCTGTTCGCGATCAACCCGGCGGACGGCCACATCCTCTGGAAGACCCCCAACCCGGAGGACGGCTGCACCACCGGCGGCGCGGCGCAGTACCCCAACGTCTGCCAGCTCGGCCACGGCCCCGCGGTGACCACCACGCCCGGTCTCGTGTGGCTGGGCAGCATGGACGGCAAGATGCGGGCCTACTCCGCGCGCACCGGTGAGGTCCTGTGGACCTACGACACGATCACCCCGGTCGACGGCGTCAACGGCCTGCCGGGACGCGGCGGCGCCGTGTCCGGCGCGGGCGGCGCGGTCGTCTCGCACGGCATGGTCTACGTGCAGTCCGGCTACTCGTTCACCCCGTACCCCAACCCCGACCGCGGCTCGGTCCTGCTGGCCTTCGGCCTGTAGCGAAGCCGGCGCGGACACCTCTCTCCCCGAACTTCCTCAGGTAGTGGGCTCTCCCTGAGGAGGAGGGCCGGGGGCCCCACCGCCCCCGGCCCGCCCCGGAAAACACCCCCGAAAGCGCTATGTCAGATCCGGCCAGTATTTCGGCGGAGCCGTGGCCGGGTCCACGACACGCAGGCGGCCGGCCGGGGTCGGATCGATGCCACGCAAGGTCACCAGGCGTTGCCCATCCGCGTCCGCCAGGAGAGCCAGAGTGGCGGGCAGCCCGGCGGCGACCGTGGCGATCGCGAGACCGATCCCCGTCAGACCGGGGTGCTTGTGCGGATACTCGATCCGATGCAGTCCGGAGGCGGCGATCGCCTCGACTTCCCTGGGGCGCTGCATCTGCCGGGCGTCGTTGGTCAGGATGGCCTGAAACCCCTCGGCCGCAGCCTGCGGATAGAGCTTCTCGTCCCGGGTTCCAGACCAGCGGTCGAGATTGAGGAGATGGACGATCTCGTGTCCCAGAACAAAGGCGGCGATGGCCTGATGCAGCGGCCTGGACACGTTCTCATCCAG
Organism: Streptosporangium sp. NPDC051022; assembly: GCF_040683035.1. Lineage (NCBI taxonomy): Bacteria > Bacillati > Actinomycetota > Actinomycetes > Streptosporangiales > Streptosporangiaceae > Streptosporangium > Streptosporangium sp. NPDC051022. The sequence goes on from NZ_JBFBCF010000034.1 coordinate 70,025, forward strand.
CAGCAGCCTCACGCGGCTCCCTGGGGGGATCGTAACTGTCAACGTAATCGGCGAAATCGGCGGCGTCCAGGGCCGCCGTGGCGGTGACACTCGGATAGAAGTCGGAGATCCGCTCCGGGGGGACCCCGTCTCGGAGCAAGGCCGCGACCTCGCCATAAGGGACACGAGTGCCTTCGATGACGGGAACCCCGCCGCGAACGGCCGGATCCACCGTCACATGCGCGCGAGGTTGCAGCAACGGCGGGATGTGCCTGCCGTCGCGGTAGAACGGCTGCAGGACGTCCTGCATCTCGTGGATGACCACGTTGGCCCTCTTGCGCACCAGATCGACTGCCTGATCAGGCCCGGCCAGATAGATGCTGCTGCCGTCGGCGACCAGCGTGTACGACGAGAGGTGGTCCTGTTCTCGCAGATCCTCACGGAGTGTGTCGAGCGCCCGCCTGATCTTCTGCAGTGAGGCGTCCTTGCGCAGCTTGACGCAGGTCCTCAGCGCCACCACATCACGGAAGGAGTACAGGACGGGCCGGGTGCTGGAGATCTCCGGGATCAGCACCGCGCCACGACTCGCGCCGGCCTTACGCCAGTGTGCGAGCTGGCGAAGCGTGGCACCCGACAGCGCCGCGGCCAGCTTCGGGTCGTACGTCATCGCCTCGCCCCTCTCGCACCTCGTCATTCGGCCTCGCGCCCAGCCATCATCGCAAATCTCTCCTGGCCGGTCAGGAATTACACGGCGTTCCGCTTCACTAGCCGAATGTTCACCCGGGACACACCATCCCATCGCGGATGTTCGCCACGGAGGGGATGAAGACCTGCGCCGACCTGCCGGTCTCCTCCGGTACGGGCGTTGCCGGGCGGCGTCCCAGACGCGCAGTACGACCGCCTCCTCGGCCTGGTACAGGTCCATCCAGATGCGATCCGGGCTCGCCAGGGCGGTTGTCTCCAGCGCGGCGAGGGATGCGGCGTGCGCCTTGATGGCGTTGGAGACCAGTTCGGAGACGACGAGCTGGGCCGTCTCGACCAGATCGTCCCGCCGCCAGCCCTCCAGCACGCGCTGGACGTGTACGCGGGCGTAGTAGGGCGAGGTGGGGAAGACGGAGAGTTCCAGATAGTGCTCTCTGACGCTGACACCGGTCATTTCTCCCTCGATCCTGCTCGGCATGTCGGGCACAGGACCGGCACCGCTCGCAGCCGGGGAAGCGCTCCCTCATGGGTGGCGAGGGCGCGGCGCCGGTCCTGTGAGGGCACGACCGGGAAACGGCAGGGGGCTGCCGCCGATCGTGCCGCTTGCGCCGGACGGACACCCGACAGGGGGTGGACCGCGTCGGGAGGGAAGGTCGTCCGCCCGGCCGTCTGGGGAAATCACACGTTCCGCCTTCCAGGGAAGAACCGACCTGGAAGGCTTTACGTTGAGAGCATGCATCATCACACTGAGTAAATGCAATGCAGGCTTTTACACTGCCCGCATAATCCAGAAAGGCGTTATAGATGCAGGAGAGAGGCGGTATGGGCGAAATCGAATCCCTGTCACCGGCCAGGCGCCAACCACCCACGGTACGTCTGCGTCGTCTGGCGGCAGAACTACGCCGCCTTCGCGAGGAGGCCGGACTCTCCCAGGCCGAGGTGAGCGAGAAAACCGACATCAACCTCGCCACGCTTCACCGAATAGAGACGGCCAAGACCAAACCGCAACTCCGGACGCTCAATGCCCTGCTCGACGTTTACAGCGCCACCGGCAGCCGCCGTACCGCTCTGGTGAAACTCCAGAAGGAGGCCAAACAGCGAGGCTGGCTCCACGGCTTCGAAGCCGATCTTCCCGGGCAGTACAGCGCCTACATCGGCCTGGAAGCCGAAGCACAGCAGGCCATCAACTACGAGTCGCTGTTCATCCCCGGCCTGCTGCAGACCGAGGACTACGCGCGGGCGGTGATCCGGGGAGTACGGCCGACCACCACTGACGACGAAGTCGAGACCCGCGTCGCCGCCCGGCTACAGCGGCAGGCCCTCCTGGAAGGCGACACACCCCTCCGGCTGTGGGCGATCCTGGACCAGGCGGCCCTGTCACGAACGGTCGGCAGCGACACCATCATGCGTGACCAGCTCACCCATCTCGTCCAGCAGACCAAGCGCCCGCACATCACCCTTCAGGTCATCCCGTTCTCCGCCGGAGCCCACTCAGGTATGCCCGGCAGCTTCATCGTCCTGAAATTCGGCACGGACGACCCCGACGTGATCCACATTGACAGCATGGCCGGCGGTCTGTTTCTTGAGAAAGAAGCGGATATCCAGCGATACAACCACATTTGCGAGCATCTTCGCGCGGTGGCGCTCAGCCCGAACGACTCGGCCGCACTCATCGCCTCCCTGCGCGAAGACCGCTAGCGGGAGGAACAGAATGCAGCAGCCCAACCCCTCCGATGGGCACTGGCGCAAGAGCAGCCTCAGCGCCGACGGCCCGAGCTGCGTCGAAGTGGCCTTCGTCGACGACGCCGTCGCCGTCCGCGACACCAAGAACCGCCAAGGCGGCACCCTCACGTTCCACCGTGACACCTGGACGGCCTTCGTCAGCGACATCAAGCAAGGCGGCTTCGACGATCTCGCACTTCGGTGACATTTTAAGATCACGAGTGGATCCGTGCCGGTGGCGGCGTCGACGAACGGTGGTCCGATGACGGCGTCCCCGGTGGTCCGGGGAAGTCGCCGATGGTCCGGGGAAACGGGCGGTTCCCCGGACAGGGAAACGAACGGTCCGGGGTCGCAGGGTGGGTCAGGGTTCGGCGGGGCGGGGGGTGCGGGGTTCCTCGTCGTCGGCCTCGTCGACGGCGCGGAACAGCTCGGCCCGGACGTCCTGGATGTTCGGGATGTCGCGCAGCGTGACGTGGCCCTGCTCGCCCGCTGACTCGACGTTGAGGGTGCCGCTGCCCAGCATCCGCTCGAACAGGGTCTGGTCGGCGCTGACCGTGTTGACCTTGCTCATCGGGATGTCCTCGCTGGACTTGTTCAGCACTCCCAGGCTGATCGTGAGCCGGTGCGAGGTGAGCACGTACGAGGTGTTCTTCCACTGCAGGTACGGCACGAAGGACCACACGGTCAGCAGGCCGACGGCGATCACCGCCACCGCGATGCGCGCGTAGGAGTCGTATTCGAAGGCTGGCATGAGGAAGATCGCGGCGCTCGACGCGACGATGATGACGAGCAGCGCGAGGAACGGTACGACGAGGCGCTTCCAGTGGGGGTGGAACGCGCGGATGCGCAGCTCCCCCTCCGCCAGGTGGTGATCAGGCAGACCCATGGGGCAAATCGTGGCATGCCCGCACGCCTCGCGTCACGAGGCGTGCGGACGAACGTGCACGACATCGCCCGCACTCAGGGTGTACTGCCGTCCCTTGGACTCGACGAGCAGGTGGCCGGAGGCGTCGATGCCGGTCGCCGAGCCGGTGAGCACCCGCTCGCCCGGCAGCTCGACCCGGACCTCGCGGCCGACGGTCGCGCTGACCCCCAGGTAGGCGGCCCGCAGCCCGCACGCGTCGGCGTCGCCGTCCGCCTCGGACCACTCACGGTAGTGGGTCTCTATCTCCCGCAGTATCGCCCTGATGAGCGGGTCGCGGTCGACGCAGGCGGCCTCCTCGATGGCCAGCGAGGTGGCGGTCGCCACGGGCAGCTCGTCGGGGCGGACGCTCACGTTGAGGCCGACGCCCACGACGACCGCGCTGTCCACCCGCTCGGCGAGCACTCCGGCGAGCTTGCGCTCCCCGACCAGCAGGTCGTTCGGCCATTTCAGCCGGGCGTCGACCTCGGCGATCTTGCGTATGGCCGACGCGGCGGCCAGGCCCACGAGCAGCGGCAGCCAGCCCTGCAGGGTGGGGGACGGCTCTGGACGCAGGAGCACCGAGAACGTCAGCCCCGAGCGGGGCGGCGCGCTCCAGGTGCGACCGAGCCTGCCGCGGCCGGCGAACTGCGCCTCGGCGATGAGCACGGCTCCCTGCCTGGCACCGTCGCGCGCGGCCTGCGCCAGGTCGGCGTTGGTCGAGCCTGTCTTACCGACGACGGTGATGTCCGACCACAGGCCGCCGGGGCGGACCAGGGCACGGGTGAGCGCCGCCTGGGACAGCGGCGGGCGGTCGAGATCGGTGAAGGGCGAGTCGAGCACTTATCCATCTTCCCGCCCCAGGCGACCGCCTGTTACCGAATTAGGGCAATGAGCAGGGAATACTGGGAAGGTGGGTGACAGCGGTGGTGAGACGGTGCATGTGTGGGAACGTGGGCGGGCCGCGCGGCGCCCGGGGCCGAGCACCAGGACCCGGGTCACGGAGGTCTCCGGCGGCGTCGTCCGGGACCGCCGCGACGACCTGGCCACCGAGGAGCCGCTGGAGATCCGGGTCCAGGCGGGCGGTGCGCGCCGTACGGTCGCGATCACCATGCGGACGCCCGGCGCCGACTTCGAGCTCGCCGCCGGGTTCCTGCACGGCGAGGGGCTGGCCTCCGCCGGGGAGATCGCGTCCATCGCCTACTGCACCGACGACGACGTGCCGCCGGAGGCGCGTTACAACACGGTGACGGTACGGCTGCGCGGCCCCCTGCCCGACCTGCCCTCCCTCGAGCGGCACTTCGTGACCTCCAGCGCCTGCGGCGTCTGCGGCACCGCCAGCCTCGACGCCCTGCGCGGCCGGTGCGCCCCGCTGCCCTTCGGCGACGGCCCCCGGGTCTCCCCCGAGACCCTGTACGGCCTGCCGCACCGCCTCAGGAAGGCCCAGGGCGTGTTCGGCAAGACCGGGGGACTGCACGCGGCCGGGCTGTTCACCCCGGACGGCGAGCTGGTGGCGCTCCGCGAGGACGTGGGACGGCACAACGCGCTGGACAAGCTGGTCGGCTGGGCCCTGATGAACGGGATGCCGCCGCTGGGCGGCCACATCCTGTTGGTCAGCGGGCGCAGCAGCTACGAGATCCTGCAGAAGGCGCTGACCGCCGGGATCCCGGTCGTGTGCGCGGTCTCCGCCCCGTCCTCCCTGGCCGTCGACCTGGCCAGGGAGTTCGGGATGACGCTGGTCGGGTTCCTGCGCGAGGAACGCTTCAACCTCTACTCGGGCGCGGAACGGGTGACCGGCTGACCGGTCAGCCGGTGTTCTGCAGGCCCGCGGCGACGCCGTTGACCGACAGCAGCAGCAGCGTGGACAGCCGTTCGCGCTCCTCCTCCGACAGGGTGTCGTCGGAGCGCAGCGCGGACAGGGCGCGCAGTTGCAGGTGCGACAGCGCGTCCACGTACGGATCGCGGAGCTGGACCGCGCGCGAGAGCACCCTGCGGTTCTCCAGCAGGCGGCTGTGGCCGGTGATCTCCAGCACCAGGCGGCGCGTGAGGTCGTACTCCCGCAGCACCTGGTCGACGAAGTCGTCCCTGCCGCCCAGTGCGAGGTAGCGGGCGGCGATGTCCCGGTCGGTCTTGGCCAGCGACATCTCCACGTTGTCCAGCAGCGAGGCGAACAGCGGCCACTCGCGGTAGGCGGCGCGCAGCTCGTCGATGCCCGTCTCGGAGATCACCGCCTCCAGGCCGCTGCCCAGGCCGTACCAGCCGGGCAGGTTGACGCGGGTCTGCGCCCAGGCGAACACCCACGGGATGGCCCGCAGGTCGTCCAGGGACCGGGGCGCGCCCAGGCCCCGCCTGGCCGGGCGGGAGCCCAGACGCAGCGAGCCGATCTCCTCCAGCGGACTGACCAGCGAGAACCACTCGGGGAAGCCGGGCGCCTCGGTCAGCGACCGGTAGGCCTTCTCCGAGGCGGAGGCCACCTGCTGGGCCACGGCGCGGAAGCGTCCGGCGGCCTCGGCCGTACGGGCCTCGATGGTCGGGGTGGAGGCCAGCAGCACCGCCGAGGTGACCTGCTCCATGTGGCGGCGGGCGATGGCCCCGTGGCCGTAGCGGGCGAAGATGACCTCGCCCTGCTCGGTGACCTTGAACCTGCCGCCGACCGAACCGGGGGCCTGGGCGAGCACGGCCCGGTTCGCCGGGCCGCCGCCCCGGCCCAGGGCACCGCCCCGGCCGTGGAACAGCGTCAGCCGCACGTCGTGCTCGGCGGCCCAGGCGGTCAGCGCCTCCTGCGCCTCGTAGAGCTTCAGGGTCGCGGCGGCCGGGCCGAGCTCCTTGGCGGAGTCGGAGTAGCCGAGCATGACCTCAAGACGGCGGCCGTTGGCGGCGAGCCTCTCCTGGATGCCGGGAATGGCGAGCATCCCCGTCAGCACCGCCGGGGCGTTGGCCAGGTCGGCGCCCGACTCGAACAGCGGGACCACGTCGAGCTTGGGAGCCCGCGCGCCGAGCGCGTGCTCGGCCAGGGCGTAGACCGCGGCGATGTCGTCGGCGGACCGGGTGAAGGAGACGACGTAGCGGGAGCAGGCGGCGGTGCCGAACCGCTCCTGGATCCAGCTGATCGTCCTGATGGTCGCCAGGACCTCGTCGGTGCGCTCCGAGCTCCGTCCCGCGGTCAGCTCGGCCAGCGCCTCGGCGTGGACCTGCGAGTGCTGGCGCACCTCCAGCTCGGCCAGGTGGAAACCGAACGTCTCCACCTGCCAGATGAGGTTCTGCAACTCGCCGTACGCCTGCCGGGGCGCCCCGGCGGCGACCAGCGAGTCCTGGGTGAGCCGCAGGTCGGCCAGGAGCTCGTCGGGCGAGCGGTAGGCCAGGTCGAGACCGCGCTGCCGGGTCGCCCCGATCCGGGCGGCGACGAACAGCAGCCACTGCCGGTGCGGCTCCTGCGGCGAGCGGGTCGCCATCTCCGAGACCAGGTCGGGATGGTCGGTCTCGGCGGTGGCGAGCGCCGCCCTGAGCTGCGGCGAGGCGGGAACGTACGAGTCGGTCAGCGTGAGGGCCCGGCCGATCCTGAGGGTGGCGTTCTCCAGCGCGATCAGCACGTGCTCGGACTGGATGAGCAGGGCGTCCCTGGTCACCTTGGCGGTGACGTTGGGGTTGCCGTCGCGGTCGCCGCCGATCCAGCTGCCGTAGCGGATGAAGGGGCGGGCCAGCGGCTCGCGGATCCCGGCGCCCTCGCCGAGCGCGGCGTCCAGCGAGCGGTAGACCAGCGGAATCACCCGGAACAGGGTCTCGTCGAAGGCCGCCATGGCGGTGCGGACCTCGTCGAGCGGGTCGAGCTTGGTCGCCCTGAGATGGGCGGTCCGCCACAGCAGGTCGATCTCCTCCAGCAGCCGCCGCCGGGTCTCGGCCTGTTCGGCCGCGCCCCGCTCCGGGCTGTTGTAGGCGGCGAGCCTGCCGCTGATCCGCTGGATCGTGGTGACCACCGCGCGTCTGCGGGCCTCGGTCGGGTGCGCGGTCAGCACCGGGTGCAGCCGCAGCCCCTCGACCAGTTCCGTGACGCGTTCGCCGCCCAGTTCCTGGACGGCCTGCGCTATGGACTCCGGCAGCGGTTCCTCGCCGGTGTCGCGCACCCGGAGGATGCGGATCCGGAAGTGCTCCTCGGCGAGGTTGGCCAGATGGAAGTAGCAGGTGAAGGCACGGGCGATCTGCACCGCCCGGTCGACGGGCCATTCGGCGACCATCGCGGTGATCTCGTCGCCCGAGACCTGCCCGCGGCGGGCCGCGATGACGGCCTTGCGAAGGCGCTCGACATCGGCGAGCAGGTCATCGCCTCCGTACTCGGCGATCACCTGCCCCAGGAGCCCACCGAGCAGCCGCACATCCGCGCGCAACTCGTCGGGCATCTCGGTGACAGCGGATGAACGTTCTGCTGGGGTGTTCGCGGTAGCGGACATATTTGTCAGCGTAGTCAGTCCGTTTTTCCGAGCGGATACCGGTCTCACCTATTGGACTAGACCAATCAGCCACCCTGCGAGACGGCCCCCACGAGCTCGGGATACCTGCGGAAACCGATGTTCCCGGCCATCCTGCGGCCCGCCCACGAGACCAGCAGGCCGTACGGCACCGCCAGCACGCAGACCCAGGTCAGGCCCAGCAGAACCGGCACCACGATGGGCAGCGCCAGCAGGCCTCCGCCGACCATCGCGCCGAACGAGGCGACGAAGGCGATGCCGCCCTGTCCCGGCGCCGCCCCGGTGAAGGCGTTGAGCCGATCGGGCACCGTGTACGGCACCAGCACGCTCGTCATGGCCCCTATCCCGAGGCCGACGCCGAGGACGCCCCAGGCGATGAGCGCGACGGGGACGGCCCACAGGAGGTCGCCCGCGAGCACGGCCGCCAGTACGGCCAGCAGGCCCAGCAGCGGGGTGGCGATCGTCGCGACGGCCAGGTGCCGCCCGGCCAGGTCGGTCCGCCAGTCGCGGGCCGTGCCGTAGATAACGGAGTTCATCCACAGCGAGCGGCCGTCGATGCCGAAGGAGTTGGCCGACTGCAGCCCGATCATCACCGCGCCCAGGCAGGCGGGGCCGACGGCCTGGGCGATGCCCGGGGGGCTCTCGCCGCGGCTCAGGGAGAAGGCCATGACGCCGGTGACCGCGACGGAGGCGAACCAGCCGACCCGGCCCCTGGGGTCGCGGCGGGCGTACTTCAGCTCCTTGGTCGCGACGGCGGCGAGCGGGCCGTCGGGCAGCACCCGGGCCAGCAGGCCCCTGGAGTTCCGGACCGAGGCGCCCTCAGTCGAGGCGTCGCTGGTGACCAGCGCCCGGCGCAGCGCCGCGATCCAGAGACGGCCGACCACGACGACCAGGACGGCCAGGAAGGCCAGTTCGGCGACCGCGACCGGGCCGCCGTCCGCGATGGCGTGCGCGGCCATGCCCGGCGGGGTCCAGCGCAGCACCGCGGCGATGCGGTGCAGCAGCTCCAGCGGGTCGCCGATGCCGCCGCCGTTGAGCAGCAGGTTGGGCAGCTGTCCGGCCACGATGAAGAAGATCACCGAGATGGCGAGCACGTCGCGGCCCCTGCGGGTGCGCAGGACGCCGGACAGGGACGTGGTGACCAGGCGTGAGGTGACGACGCAGAGCGCGAACTGCAGGAGCACCGCGACGACGCCCAGGAGCACGCCGCCGACCCCGCTCGCCAGGCCGACGATCGCGCCGAACATGACGAGGAGCGTGGCGATCGGCCAGACTCCTGTGACGGAGGTGGCGAACATCCCGGCCGCGAGCTGGCCGGTCCGCAGCGGGAACAGCGCCAGGCGCGACGGGTCGAGCGTGTCGTCCAGGCCGAAGGCCAGCAGCGGTCCGACGGCCCAGCTCACCAGGAAGACGGTGAACAGCACGATTCCGATGTCGGCCGCGATGTCGTCCGGCGCCAGCCGCAGCGAGGACAGGCTGAGGAAGCCGAAGGCCGCCACGGCGAGGGCGGCGATCACGGTGAAGACGAAACCGGCCAGGCGCACGCCGTTGCCGCGCAGGTTGCCGGCGATGAGGCGGAGCTTGAGCCGTACGAAGATCCAGGGACCGACCCTGACCGCGCCCTCCTGGGCGGGGCCGTCGGCGACGACCGGGTCCCGGCCGTTCAGGCCGAGGTCGCGCCCAGCCATGACAGCCCCTCCTCTCCACCGGTGCCGTGTCCGGCGGCGCCGACCAGGCCGAGGAACGCCTCGTTGAGGCTCTGTCCGGCGCGGACCTGGTCCAGCGGGCCCTGCGCGACGATCTGGCCCCGGCTCATCACCGAGACCCAGTCGCACAGGCGCTCGACGAGGTCCATGACGTGGCTGGAGAAGACGACGGTCGCCCCCGACGCGGTGTAGCGCCGCAGCACCTCGGTCAGCGTGTTGGCGCTGACCGGGTCCACCCCCTCGAACGGCTCGTCCAGGAAGAGCACCCGGGGGTTGTGCAGCAGCGCGGCGGCCAGGCCTATCTTCTTGCGCATGCCCGTCGAGTAGTCGACGACGAGCTTGTCGGCCGACTCCGTCAGGTCCATGACCCGCAGCAGTCCTTCCGCCCGCTGTTCGATCTCGGCCTTGGGGATGCCTCTGAGCTGGCCGTTGTAGAGCAGCAGCTCACGCCCCGACAGGCGCTCGAACAGGCGCAGCCCCTCGGGGAGCACGCCGATGCGGGCCTTGACCGCGACCGGGTCGCGCCAGACGTCGAGGCCGTCGATGTGGATGGCGCCCCCGTCCGGGCGGAGCAGGCCGGTGACCATGCTGAGGGTGGTCGTCTTACCCGCGCCGTTCGGGCCGACCAGCCCGGCGAAGCTGCCGCGGGGCACGACCAGGTCGACCCCTCCGACGGCCACCTGCTGACCGAACCTCTTGAAAAGCCGCTGTGTCCGTACCGCCTCGACGATGTCCGTCATGACTCCCACTTTGCCAGAAGTGCCCGCTTGACGAGTGTTGCTCCCGGTACGGGGCCCCCGCTCACCGGGCCTGGAAGGCCTGTCCGGCCCGGGCCGGACAGGTCCCGGACGGGCCCCGGACAGGTCCCGGACGGACCCCGGAAAAGGTCTCCCAGCCGCGTTCCTGCCAGACGGGACCCAGCGGGGTTCTCCCCCGGGCAGAGGGTTACTCTGCTGAAAACGAGCGGGGAACACGCCCGCGCCCGGGACGGAGGGCGCCGCGAGGGCGTCCGCCGCACCCCGCTCGCCCGCCCCGTCCCCAGTGCAGACCGAGCGAGGAGTGGTGAAGGACCCGATGAGCGCCGAGCCGACAGCCCCCGGGATTGACATCCACACCACCGCGGGCAAGCTCGCCGACCTGGAACGCCGCCTGCACGAGGCGGCCCACGCCGGTTCGGCACGCGCGGTGGAGAAGCAGCACGCCAAGGGCAAGATGACGGCCAGGGAGCGGGTCCTGGCGTTTCTCGACGAGGGCAGCTTCGTGGAGTTCGACGAGCTGGCCAGGCACCGCTCGACGAGTTTCGGCCTGGAGCGGGAGCGGCCGTACGGCGACGGCGTGGTGACCGGTTACGGCACGGTCGACGACCGCCCCGTGGCGGTGTTCGCCCAGGACTTCACCGTGTTCGGCGGGTCGCTGGGCGAGGTCTTCGGCGAGAAGATCGTCAAGGTCATGGACCACGCGCTGAAGACCGGCTGCCCGGTGATCGGCATCAACGACTCCGGCGGCGCGCGCATCCAGGAGGGGGTCGTCTCCCTCGGCCTGTACGCCGAGATCTTCAAGCGGAACGTGCACGCCTCCGGCGTGATCCCGCAGATCTCCCTGATCATGGGCCCGTGCGCGGGCGGCGCGGTCTACTCCCCCGCGCTGACCGACTTCGTGCTGATGGTCTCGGAGAAGTCGCACATGTTCATCACCGGGCCCGACGTCATCAAGACCGTCACCGGCGAGGAGGTGACGTTCGAGGAACTCGGCGGCGCGCACACGCACAACTCCCGGTCGGGCGTCGCGCACTACGAGGCGGCCGACGAGGCCGACTGCCTGGAGTTCGCCAGGGCGCTGCTGTCCTACCTGCCCTCCAACAACCTGGACGAGGCCCCGGTGCTCGACACCGACACGGTGCTGGAGGCCACGCCCGAGGACCTGGAGCTGGACACCCTCATCCCCGACTCGGCCAACCAGCCGTACGACATGCACACGGTGCTCGAACACGTGCTGGACGACGGCGAGTTCCTGGAGGTGCACGCGAAGTTCGCGCCGAACATCCTCGTGGGGTTCGGCCGGGTCGAGGGACGTTCCGTGGGGATCGTCGCCAACCAGCCGATGAGTTTCGCGGGCACGCTGGACATCGCGGCCTCGGAGAAAGCCGCAAGGTTTGTCCGTACTTGCGATGCCTTTAACATTCCTGTTCTGACATTTGTAGATGTGCCGGGATTCCTGCCGGGAACCGATCAGGAATGGAACGGGATCATCCGCCGCGGCGCCAAGCTGCTGTACGCCTACGCCGAGGCGACCGTGCCGCTGGTCACGGTGATCACCCGCAAGGCGTACGGCGGCGCCTACGACGTCATGGGCTCCAAGCACCTCGGCGCCGACATCAACCTGGCCTGGCCGACCGCGCAGATCGCGGTGATGGGCGCCCAGGGCGCGGTCAACATCCTCTACCGGCGTGAGCTGGCCGCGGCCGACGACTCGGACGCCGAGCGGGCCCGGTTCGTCGGCGAGTACGAGGACACCCTCGCCAACCCGTATCTCGCCGCCGAACGCGGGTATGTAGATGCCGTGATCCGCCCCTCAGACACCCGGGTCCAGATCGTCAAGGCGCTTCGCACCCTGCGCAACAAGCGCATGACCCTGCCCCCCAAGAAGCATGGGAACATCCCGCTATGACACACCTGAAGATCGTTCATGGGGACGCGACCCAGGAGGAGATCGCCGCACTGGTGGTCGCGCTCGCCACCCGACCGGTTTCGACGGCGAAAGCACCACCAAAGCATGAAAATTGGCGTGATCCCGCACAGCGCATGCGAAAGCCACTGCCAGTCGGACAAGGTGCCTGGAGATCGAGCGGCCTGCCTCGATAGATCCCCGGAACAGGGTGTCAAGTTGCACGAGACTTGGGACTATCTAAGAAATGGGCGCATATAGTCAGCCCGATCAGTGAGTTCCGAGGCCTGGAGGACGACATGACCATCCTGGACCTCACATCCCATCCCGTCGCCGCGAAGTACGCCGTCCTGGTGGACGTCGGTTACCTCTACGCGGCGGCGGGAGAGGTGCTTCTCGGCGCCAAGGAGCGCAAGGAGTACCGCGTCGCGGCCGACGAACTCATCCAGGCACTCCAGAAACACGCCGAGGCCCGCATCCACGGCGAGTTGCTGCGGATCTACTGGTACGACGCCGCCCGCGACCGGGTGCCGACCGTGGACCAGCGCGTCATCGCCCAGCTCCCCTGGGTCAAGGTCCGCCTGGGCAACCTCAACGCGCGAGGGCAGCAGAAGGGCGTGGACGCGCAGATCAGGAGCGACCTGGAGGCGCTGGCCAGGCACCACGCGGTCAGCGACACGATCCTGCTGGCCGGGGACGAGGACATGGTCCCCGCCGTCGAGGCCGCCCAGGCCTACGGCGTGCGCATCCACCTGTGGGGCGTCGAACCGCCGTACGGCACCAACCAGGCCGAGCGCCTCGTCTGGGAGTCCGACACCGTCGAGATCATCAGTGCCGACTTCCTCCGGTCCTACTTCAGCCGCGCGCCCGTCCCCGTCCCGGTCGCCCCGGCCACGCCCTCTCCCGCGCAGGTCTTCGCCGGCCGTACTCCCGCCGTGGCCAAACCGAAGGCCCCTGTCGGCCAGGTCACCAAGCTCGGCCCGAGCCGCCCCCGGGTCGAGGAGGTCGGCGAGCACGTGGCCCAGAAGTGGATCCTCACCCGGGGCCGCGACAACATCCGCGACCTGCTTCCCGGCCCGATCCTGCCCACGGTGATCGACACCGAGCTGCTGATCGAGGCCGAGAAGGAACTGGGCCACTCGTTGCGCCCCTACCCCGAGGCCAGGGTCTGGCTGCGCGACGGCTTCTGGGCCCGCGTCTACCGCGAGTTCGAGATCGGGGTCGGCGTCTCCTCCAAGTGAGGGACGCCCCCCGAGGGTGAGCGACCGGATGACGTTCAGGTCCGATTCCCGCCAGTCGTACCGTCTGTGCTGCGAATATCGTTGTTCACGTGTCCGCCGTAGAACTTGACTTCGACTCATGTTATCGCGCGGTGACCGCCCGGGACGCCCGGTTCGACGGGCGGTTCTACACCGCGGTCACCTCGACCCACATCTACTGCAGGCCCATCTGCCCGGCCCGCACGCCCGCCTCACGGAACGTGCGCTTCTACCGTCACGCCGCCGCCGCCGAGGCGGCCGGATTCCGGCCGTGCAAACGGTGCCGCCCCGAGCTCAGCCCCGGGGACCCCGGCTGGAACCACCGCGGCGACCTGATCGGCCGGGCCCTGCGGCTGATCGACGAGGGCGTCGCCGACGACGGCGGGATCCCGAGGCTGGCCGGGCGCCTGCACATCACCGAACGGCACCTGCACCGGCTGTTCACCGCCGAGATCGGCGTCGGGCCGCTGGCCGTGGCCAGGACCAAACGGCTGCTGCTGGCCAAGCAGCTGCTGACCGAGACCGCGCTGTCGATCACCGACGTGGCGTTCGCGTCGGGGTTCGGGAGCGTGCGGCAGTTCAACGCGACCATGAAGGAGACGTACGGCTTCACCCCGGGCGAGCTGCGGGCCACGGCGGGCAGGGCGGGCGGGACGGTGGCCGACGGCTCGCTGACGCTGCGGCTGCACCGGCGCGAGCCGTACGACTCGGTGACGCTGCTGCGCTTCCTGCGCTCCCGGGCGATCCCCGGGCTGGAGGAGGTCGGCGAGACGACCTACCGCCGCGCCGTCCCCGGCGGGACGATCGCCCTCACCCCCGTGCCCGGTCACGTCCGGCTGGAGGTGAACCTCGACGACACCCGCCACCTGGCCCGCGTCGTCGCCCGCTGCCGCCGCCTGCTCGATCTCGACGCCGACCCCGATTCCATCGCCGTCGCGTTCGGGGAGACCTCCCTCGCGCCGCTCGTCGCCGCCCGGCCCGGGCTGCGGGTGCCCGGTGCCTGGGACGGGTTCGAGGTGGCCGTCCGCGCCGTGGTCGGCCAGCAGATCTCCGTCGCGGGCGCCCGTACGATCCTGGGCAGGATCACCGCCAGGGCCGGTCGCCCGACCGGCGGCGAGGGGCTGAGCCACCTGTTCCCCACCGCCGGGGAGCTGCTGGAGGCCGACCTCGACGGGCTGGGGCTGACCGGACGGCGGGTCACGACGCTCCGGGCGCTCGCCCGCGGGGTCGCCGACGGTGACATCGACCTGGACGGCGCGCAGGAGCCGTCGCACACCGTGACCCGGCTGCTGGAGGTCCCGGGCATCGGCCCGTGGACGGCGAGCTACATCGCGCTCAGGGCGCTGCGCGACCCCGACGCCTGGCCCGAGGGGGACCTCGGACTGCGGCGGGTCATGGCGTGCCTGGGCATTCCCGACGACCACATCGAGCGGTGGCGGCCCTGGCGGGCCTACGCCGCGCTGCACCTTTGGAGCTCCGAATGACCGACGCAAGATCCGAGATCCACACCGGGACCCGCACCGGGCCCCTCACGGAGTCCCACACCGGGACCCGCACCGGGCCCCTCACGGAGTCCCACGCCGGACCCCCCACCGGGACCCTCACCGAACCCCACACCGAGCCCCGCACCGGGACCCGCACCGCGCAGGGCCGGGGCGCCCCCGTGGAAGCGCAGGTCCTGCCCACACCCACCGGCCCGCTGGCGCTGCTCGCCCACGAGGGGGTCATCGTCGCCGCCGGCTTCACCGCCGACCCCCGGGAGATGTTCGTCCGGCTGCCGTCCCACCTCCAGGCCCTCGGCCTGGTCCCGGTCGACGACCTGGGGCACCCGGCGCGGGCCGTACGGGACTATCTGGACGGCGACCTCAAGGCCCTCGACGAGGTCGAGCTGACCCAGCCGGGCACGCCGAAGCGGCAGCGGCTGCTCAAGGCGCTGCGCGAGGTCCCACCGGGCGTCACGATCAGCTACGCCGAGCTGGCCGAGCGGGCGGGGCTGCCGAGGACGGCGGCCAGGGCGGCCGGGGGCGCGTGCGCGCAGAACCTGATCGCGCCGTTCGTCCCGTGCCACCGCATCCTGCCCTCCGGCGGCGGCTTCGGCGGCTACTACTACGGCACCCCGGTCAAACGGTGGCTGCTCGTCCACGAGAAGGCCATCCCCCAGACCACCCTGCTCTGACAGCACGGAGGGAAGCGAACGTCTCCCCGGCCCCTCCGGTCCACCTCCGGAGAGCTCCCCGGCACCTCCGGAGAGCTCCCCGGCGCCGGTACGGCGAGCGGACGGTCACGAACACGGTGAAGGCGAGCGGTCGCCGGACTAGTCGTCTCCGCGGACGGTGCTCTGTACCTCCCCCACCGGGACGTCGCGGGTGGCGCTCGCCTGGATCGGGTCGTAGGCGACGTCCGCCACGTTCACCGCCACGGTCCAGACCGAGGTGACGGTCATCGTGTAGACGTCGCGCGTCTGGTCGGCGGAGGCGCGCAGGTAACGCACGCCGCAGACGAACCCGGCCCCCTTGGCGTACGGCTTGCCCCCCGGGCCGCAGTTCTCCTTGACCTCGGCCCGGTCGGCGGTGGTGCCCGACTTGATCTTCAGGTCCCCGAGCGTGGCCGTCACGGTCGCGCTCATGACCCCGGGGAGCGTCGCGGTCACCGACCTGGTGGTCTGCCCCACGTCGTCCAGCCAGACCCAGGTCGGCAGGTTGACGTAGCTCTTGACGTCCGGATTGAGCTTGATCTTCGGCTCGGGCACGGTCAGCGCGGCCCTGGCGATGTCGGCGAGCTCACGGGTCGTGATCCCGGAGGGCGGGGTCGTGTTGGGCGGCACGAACACGAAGGGCTGCAGCCCCGCCAGGCAGGACAGCGCGTTGGGGTCGGCCGCGTTGTATCCCCGCGTCCACCAGCGCCCCTCCTGGCCGACCTTCTCCTCGAACTGCTTGAGGGAGTCGAGGTGCCTGCGCCATTCGAGCTCGGGGATCCACGTGGGCTTGGAGTTCTGCTGTTCCTTCAGCATGTCGGCGGCGTTCTTGCCGGGCTCGTACCAGCACGGCCGCCTGACACGGTAGCCGTCGCTCCTGCCGCTGAGGCCGGTCCCGGTGATGACGATCTGGGAGTCCTTCAGGATCACCCCGGCCGTCCTTCCCTCCTGGAAACCCTGGCCCGACGTCCCTCCCGGATCGACGGAGGCGAGCGTCAGCAGTCCCGCAACGATCACTTTTCCGATCATCGAAGACATCCCTTCGCACGTTCACTGGGCAGTTCGGCGTTTCTGAGCAGCGTGACCCGCCAGACCCCGTTGTCGCCCCGGCGCATCCCCGCGGCCTGCAGGAAGGGCTCACGGGTCCACACGGGCTGTCTGGGGACCGGCTCACCCGTCGCCGAGTCGAGCAGGCGCATCCCGGACTCGTCGAGGCACGCGTCCAGCTGCGCTCCCGGGCCGTCGGCCGAGCTGACGTTCAGCGCGTACAGCCGGGCGGTGCCCCGTACCGACCGCCGCTGCTCCAGGAACTCCTGCACCCACGCGTTCGCGTCCCCGACCGCCTCGCCCTCGACGGTGTCGAGGTAGCCGACGTCCCGGCCGCCGGTGACGACGGCCCTGAACGTCCCGGCCAGGTGGTCGCGGAAGACGCCGATCATCGCGGCGGTGTCCGGGGCGGGCGACGCGGGCCACTCGACCTCCAGCCGCACGCCGGGCGCGACCTCGACCGTCTCCGTCCTCGGCGTGGACGCGCCGGCGTCCCCCGGGGGAGCCGACGGGTCCGCGCGGCCCTCCCGGTCCGGCGGATCCGTCCGGTCCGGTGGGGCCGCCCGGTTCGACGGGTCCGCGGCCAGGTCGCCGGGGACGAACGGGCGCTCGGGCGGCGTGGAGCAGCCCGCGAGCCCGGCGGTGAGTCCGGCGGTGAGGAGGGCCAGGGCCAGGGCCGTCCCGGCGCGCGTGCCGCTCATGCCGACGGGGCCGAGCGCATCCGCCACGAGGGCAGCAGCTCGTCGATCAGGGCCTCGGTCTCCGGGGCCATCCCGCCGCCGCCCGGCTGGGCGGCGGCCCGCCTGTGCAGGGCCTCGACCACGGTCCGCAGCCTGGCCGGATCACCGGTGAGGTGCGTGGCCCGCAGCAGGTCGCGCCAGAGTCCCTCGTCGTCGGCGGCCAGCAGCAGCCCGGAGCGGACCGCGGCGACGGCCTGCCCGGCGTCCCCCTCCGCCAGCCGTATCTCGCAGAGCCGGTGGGCGGCGTCCGCGACGGCGGCGGCCACGTCGTACTCCAGGTCGTCGGCGGCCAGCCAGGCGTAGCGGCCGCGCGGGCGGGCGGCCAGCAGCGGGCCTCGCACCAGGTTCAGGGCCCGCTCGAGAAGCACGGCGTGCACGGCCGAGTCCGTGTGGGAGCGGCGGACCAGGTCCCTGAAGACCATCCAGTCCGTCCGCACCTCGGGGCCGAGGCGGAACCTGCCCGACTCGTCGGCGTGGAGGTTGGGGCGTCCGGCGCTGTCGGTGCCCAGCCACGCCACGACCCTGGCGATGGTCGCGTCCCTGACCGCCGCCTGCACACCGCGTGGCCAGAGGATGCCGCCGAGCACGACCGGGTGGACGCCGCCCGGGTGGGTGGCCAGGTAGACGAGGAGCTCGACGGCCAGCGCGGCCCGCCCCTCCTCCATCGGCTCCGGCCCGGAGATCTCGGCGGGACCGAGGATCCGTACCTCGATCGAGGGCGTCTGCGGGACCGGCTCGGGCCGGTCGGTCACCGCCTCCCCGTCGAGCCGCTCGGCCGTGTGGAACAGGTCGATCAGGGCCCGGTAGTGGCGGCGGGGCAGGAGCTGGGCGTCCACCTCGAAGCCGAGCGCGTCGAGGGTGGCCTTGCCGTCCTCGGAGATCTCCCAGTTCCAGGTGGCGTGCGGGACGTCACCGGCCACGACGTATCCGGCGGCGGTCCGGGTGCCCTTCCTGGCGAGCACCGCCAGGCGGCGCCCCTCCTCGGCGCTCGGCGTGACCGCCGACAGCACGTAGTGCGGCGGCCAGATCGGGTCGGCGGCACGCCCGTGGATCCGTCCCGTCAGCACCTCGCCGCCGTGACCGCGCTCGTCGGCCCTGGCCTCCAGCTCGGGCAGGATCTCCTCGAGGCCGCCCACGTGCCTGATCCGGTCGGGGGCGATCACGGTCAGCTCCTCGCCGAACCCGACGAGCGTCAGGGTCATCCGGTCCGACCAGCGGTTGGTGGCCAGTTCCACGGCGAGCGCGGCGAGCGCCGCCGTGGTCTGGGGCCCCTTGAGGCTGATGAGCCCGTGCGCCGCCTCCAGGTCGACGAGCACGCGCCCCTCGCCGTTGGACCCCACCGAGACCAGGCCGGGGTACGGCGCGGGCGCCTCCGACAGCGCCCGCTCGTCGAGCATCCTGCCCTCGTGCGCGGGCAGCCGCCAGACCTGGCCGCCGTCGTGCGCCGTCCAGGGCTCGGGGGCGTCGGGGTCCGGAGGATGGATCCACAGGTCGAGGCTCTGCGCGGACAGGTGCGCGGCGTAGATCGTGGGCGGCACGCGCTTCCGCTCCGCCAGGGACCTGCCGAGCAGGCGCAGCCCGATGTCCAGCATCCGGCTGCCCGGGGCGTCGGCGCCGAGTCTGAGCGCGACCTCCGCCTGGGCCGCGTCGTCCCGCGGCCGGGCGATCCTGCGTCCGAACGCCCGGTGCCACAGCTGCTGCCTGCGCCTGCGCCCGAGGGCCGCCAGCAGGCCCGCGGCCGCCAGCGAGGCGCCCGCCAGGTAGTCGAGCAGCACGAGCCCCGACTCCTGCCCCGACTCCTGCCCCGGCTCCTGGCCGGCGTTCCGCTCGGTGCCGCGCTGCTCGGTGTCGCGTCCGGCCGTGCCGTACGGGTCGCGCTTGGCGCCGTCGGCCGCCTCGCCCCGCGGGTTCCGGGAGACCTGGCCGGACTCCTCACGGGTTCCGGCCCTGTGCCGCGAGCTGTCGTCGGTCCGGACCGAGGTGTCCGGGGGGAGGGCGACGTCGGGGCGCGACTCGTCGGGCAGGTCCGCGCGGCCCGGGGTGAAGGTCTGGGTGTGGCCGTCGAGATCGGAGGGCTTGCCCGGATGGTCCTTCAGGATCTCGTCGCGGGGCTCGGAGGCCGGGACGATGTGCACGTTCCTCGCGTCGTCCGGCATGTCCAGCACCCAGCCGGGCCTGATCAGGTCGGCCATGTGCAGGCGGCTGCCGTCGGGCTGTTCCTTGTGCTGGTTGAGGCGGTAGATCTCCGGATAGCGCCGCCCGTCGCCGAGACACTTCTCCGCGATCTCCCACAGGCTCTCGTGGTGACGTCCGTGCGGCGGCTGCACCACGTAGACCTTCTTGGCCTTCGCGACCGGCACCAGCGGGGCCCGTTCCTCGACGATCGGGGTCGCCATCGCGGCCGCGGCGGTGGCCGGGCGGGCGACCGGCGGGGCGGAGGACCTCGCGATCGGCACGACCACCGCCGAGACGGTGAACAGCAGCAGGACGGCCGAGACCAGCCGGTTGGCCAGCGCCTGGGTACCGCCGGACAGCGGGACCCTGGCCGGCATGCCGACCCTGCGCAGCCCCGCGTAGATCTCGACGATCACGCAGACGGTCAGCTGCAGCCAGGCGAGCCAGACCAGCAGCACGAGGATCGCGATGACGGTGCTCGTGCCGACCTGGCTGGTCAGCAGGTTCAGGTTGAGCAGCTCGGGAGAGAGCGGCGGCCCGGCCAGCCGGAGCAGCGCGTAGGGGACCCCGCCGATCAGCGCGACGAGCACGACCAGCGCGCCGAGGCCGGCGACCAGATCGCCCGCCGTCCGTTTCGGCTTTATGCGCATGGGCTGTCGCGTGGGCATGCGTCTCCTTCCTCGTCTAGGTTCGTCATCCTTGGTCCGCTCGGCCAGTGGTTCACGGCAATTGGTCTGGGCCGGTCCGAGCCTGGTCCGTGCGTGGTCCGGGTCGGCGGTTCACGGTCTCCGGTCCGGGACGTGTCCGACGGGATCCGCCGTATCCGTCACATCCGTCTCATCCGCCGCACCTGTCGTGCCCGTTACGCCTGTCGCGTCCGCCGTACCCGCCATCAGGCGTCGTCTCCCATGTCCGGGCCCGCGGTGGCCGCGGCCTCCATCTCGGAGCCGGGAAAGCCCAGCGCGGCGAGGAAGAACGCCTTCCACGCGACGGAGACCCGTACCGTGACCTCGGCCTGGCCCGCGCCGACCGTGCACTCCCCGAGCCGGACCTCCGCGCCGGAGTAGGCCGAGACCATCTCCTCGGCCTTGGCGCACACGGTGCCGTCGTCCAGCAGCTGGGCCTGGCCGGTGGCGCGCAGGTGCTCGACGTCGATCTGGTCGGCGGCGGCCCTGGCCGCCTGCTCGGCGATGTCGGCGGCCCGCAGCCTGGCGTTGATGGCGGCCCCGCCGTCGACGAGCAGCCCAGCCAGCATGAAGACCACCACCGAGAAGATCACGGTGAAGACCGACATCGACCCCCGGTCCCGCCCGGTCCCGGGCATCCGGCTCCGTCTGCCCCTCGGCGCTCTTCCGGCGGCGGGGTCCGTCACGGGCGGCCCGGCCGGACCACGGGAGGTCCCGGCCTCGCGGGGAAGGGTCATTCCTCCACCCTCCGGAACTGTTCCAGGGGGGCCACCGAGTCGCCCTTCATCTCCTTGGCGGCGCCGAACCCGAGGAAGTCGAGGTCGAGTGAGCAGGTCACCGTCGCCTTCACCCGGCCGCCCGCCCCCCAGTCGTTGACGTCCAGGCTGACCTCGGGCTCGCACTCGCCCGACAGCGCGGCCTTGGCGGCCTCCTGGGCGGCGTTCTCGGCGTCGGGGCGGGTGCGCTCGACGGAGGCGGCCCTGGCGGCGTCCCTGGCGGCGCCGTTGACCTCGCCCTGGGCCTCGACCACCCGTCCCGCGCCGACCAGGAACAGCAGGAACAGCAGGAAGACCGGCGCCAGCAGCACCGTCTCGGCCGACAGCGACCCGCGGTCGCCGCCGCGCCGGCGCGTGCCGCGCCGTACGCGCCGGTGGGGAGACCGGAGGGTCACTGGCATCCCTCACTGCCGTCGTCGGGGCGGAAGCACTCGACGGGACCGCCGAAACGCGAGGTGATGGTGAAGGTCGTCGACGGCAGCAGGGGGACGACCTGGACCGCGGTCGCGGTGATCTCGACGCCCCGCAGGCCGCCCTCCTCCCAGGTCTTCACCGTCGCGCCGTCGAGAAGCTTGGGGCCGATGGCCTTGAGCACGTCCTCGGCCTTGGAGGTGGCGTCCTGCTGCCAGGAGTCGCTGTCGATCCGGGCGAGCCGTGACCCCTCCCGCGCGGCGGCGTCGGCCACCTGGCGGCCGTGGAACCACAGGGCGAACTGCACGACGAGCAGGACGACGGCCAGCACCACCGGCATGATCATCGCCAGCTCGATGACGGCCGCGCCCCGCTCACGGTCGCGAGGCCGGGTGGCGCGCACGCGCGCCTCAGCCGTTGCCGCCACCCGGGCCACCTCCGCCGTTACCACCGCCGGTGCCGCCGCCCCCGCCGCCGAACTGGTCGGAGATCTCGGCCTGTCTGCCCTCGACCAGGCTCTTGATGAGGGTGGCGAGACCGAGGGCGACCCCGGCGATGATGGCGGTGATGATGACCCACTCGACGGCGGAGGCGCCCCTGCTCGGAGCGTTGCGCGCCCTGTCGATCCGTACGCTCAGGAAGGTCGTCGCGTAGACGATCCACGGATGGCTCAGCATGGTCAGGACCCCAACATCTTCATAGCGGCCGGAAAACTGAGGAAGATCACGAAGCCGGCGCAGAGCAGGAGCTGGGCGACGAGCATCGACTGGGAACGCTCGCCCGCCTGTCCCTCGATCTCGGCGAGCTCGCGCCGCCGCAGGGTCGCGGCACGGGCGGTCAGCGACGAGCGCACCTTGGCGCCGTCGTCGGCGACCAGCCCGAGCGCCGCGGACAGGTCGCGCAGCTCGTCGACGTTGATCTCGTCGCCGAGCTGCCCGAGGGCCTGCCAGGGGGTGATGCCGACGATCCTGGCGTTTCCCAGCGCCTCACGGATGCGGGTCATCGCCCAGTTGACGCCCTCGTCGTCGGCGCCGGGGCTGCCGACGGAGACCGCCATCATCAGCGCCTCGGGCACGCCGCGCCCGCCCGCCAGGTTCATCGCCACCAGGTCCAGGAAGGCGCCGACGACGTGCCGGAAGTCGCGGCGCATCCGCGCGGCGTCCCGCTTGACCTGCAGGTCGGGCAGGACGAAGAAGACCCCGGAGACGGCGAGGGCGGCCCACAGCGGGACCGTGAGCGAGACACCCCACTCCATCAGCACCAGCCAGCCGAGCAGCAGCGGGAAGGCCAGCAGCCCGGAGACGGCCAGCAGCGCCTTGGTCGCCAGGAAGCCCTCGAAGGACCTGCCGAGCAGGGCCAGGTCGGCCTTGGCCGAGCGGGCCTCCCAGCCTCTGGCGGCGTACAGGCGTGCCAGCCGTACGCCCAGACCACGCCGGAGTGCGCTGACCTCCTCGTCGGGCAGCAGGAGCCGGGCGCGCGGGGCCTCGGTGCCCTCCCTGGCCGCGTCGAGCGCCAGAAGCCGGGTCACCAGCCCGGGGCGGGCCGGGAAGAGCGCTCTGACCAGCAGGAACAGGCCCAGCCCGAGCACGCCTCCGGCGATCAGGGCGTTAGTCTGCATCGCGCACCTCGCCTCCCGACGGCAGGCCCAGCAGCCTGGCGGGCTTGTCGAAGCGGGCCAGGCGGCGCATCCAGGCGAAACCGGCGCCGAAGAACCCGGCGACCACGACGAGCACGGCCTGGCCGAGGGTGTTGTCGTACTCGGCGACGTAGGAGGGGTTGAACACGACCAGCGCGACGGCGAAGGCGATGGCCGTGCCGACCACGATCTGCACGCTCCGCCGGGTCGAGCGGCGCTCGGCCTCGACGCGGCGGCGCATGTCGAGCTCCTCACGGGCCGAGACGGCCAGCGCGCCGAGCACGTCGCGCAGGCCGGGGCCGCGCAGCTTGGAGTTGAGGATGAGCGCGGCCACGACCAGGTCGGCCGAGGGGTCGTCGAGTTCGTCGGCGAAGATCCTGAGCGCGTCGGGCAGCGGCATCCGGGTGTGCAGGCGGTCGACCAGCGAGAGCAGGTGCGGGCGGAGCATCGGCGCCGCGGCCCGGACCGAGGACGGGATCGCCTGTTCCAGGCCCGCGGCTCCGGCGATGGTGTCGCGGAGCGACTCGGTCCAGGCGGCCAGTCCCTCCAGGCGCCGCATCGCCGTGCGTTCCTCGGCCGCGCCGCCGGACAGGCCCCGCCATCCCAGCGCGAGCAGTACGGCCCCCACCGCCATCACCGGCCACCCGGTCACCACGAGCACGAGGACCCCCGCGATGGCGCCTGCCGCCGAGCGGGTCGACAGGGCGCGGACGAGCTCCCGCCGTCCCGCCTTTTTGCCGGGGGTGGCGGGCCTGGGGGTCACGCCGTAGAGGGAGACGCCGAGCAGGAACAGCCCGGCGCCGATCGCCGCGCCCGCGAGCATGACCAGGGGGTCGAGCAGCCCGGGGGGAATGCCGATCATCCCCACCCCCCGGGGTCGTAGCCGTAGTAGGCCAGCTCCTCCATGCAGGACAGGGGGGCGTTCGGCAGGACCTTGCCCTCCGGCCCGAGGGCGAACACCTCCGAGGAGAGCACCCTGCCGTCGACGCCGGCCACCTCGCGCACGCTCGACACGAAGCGGCGCAGCGTGCCGCCCCTGGCGTACTCGTTGCGCTTCTCGATGAAGACCACGAAGTCGATCGCGCCCGCGATGAGCATGTGGGTCGCCTCGATCGGCAGGCGCTCGGCGGCCTGGAGGGCGTAGGTGGCGATACGGTTGAAGACCTCCATCGAGGAGTTGGCGTGGATGGTGGACAGCGAGCCGTCGTTGCCCTGCGTCATCGCGTTGAGCATGGTGACGATCTCGTCGCCGAGGACCTCTCCGACGATCACCCGGGACGGGTTCATGCGCAGCGAGCGGCGGACGAGCTCGGCCATGGAGATCTCGCCCTGGCCCTCGGAGTTGGGCAGCCTCTGCTCGAAGGCGACCACGTTGGGGTGGAGCTCGGAGAACTGGTCGAGGCCGAGCTCCAGCGCGCGTTCCACGGTGATCAGGCGTTCGGAGGGCGGGATCTCGTTGGCCAGCGCGCGCAGCAGGGTCGTCTTCCCGGCGTTGGTGGAGCCGGCGATCATGATGTTCTTGCGGGCCGCGACGGCGGCCGACAGGAAACGGCCCAGCTCGGAGGTGAGGGTGCCGTTTCCCACCAGGTCGCTGAGGAAGACCTTGCCGAGGCGGGAGCGGCGGATGGAGACGGCGGGGCGGATCGTCACGTCCATCACCGCCGAGAGCCGGGAACCGTCCGGCAGGCGCAGGTCGAGCTGGGGGTTGGCGGTGTCGAAGGGCCTGCTGGACAGGCCGCTGTAGGCGGCGAGGATCTGGATCAGCTCGACGAGCTCCTCGTCGGAGTCGGCGACCGGCTCGCGCATGAGCTCCTGGCCGTCGGCGTAGCCGACGAAGACCCGGTCGCAGCCGTTGATGTCGATGTTCTCGACGTCGGGGTCGTCCAGCAGCGGCTGCAGGCGGCCGACGCCGAACAGCGCGGCGTGGATGCCCGCGGCGAGCGCCTCCTCCTCCTCGGCGCTCGGCGGGGTGCGGCCGACGCCGATCTCGCCGCGCGCGAACTCCTCCAGCACCTGCGCGATCAGCGCGCGGGCGAACTGGCGCTCGTCCTCACCGCTCATCGGGGCCAGGCCGCTGGCCTGGTCGAGACGCCGCTGGTGGGCCAGCCGGTCGCCGACCTCCTGCCGGAAGCGCTTCACCAGGGTGTGGTCGACGCTCATAGGGCCGGCTCCGGGGCGCGGACCTGGGCGACCAGGCGGCCCGCCAGCTCGCGGGCGGTACGGATCAGCAGGGAGCGGTCGAGGCGTCCGCCCCACTGGCCGCGCAGCAGTTCGGCGCCCTTGGGGTCGTGCGCGATCCCGGTCACGAAGGCGACCTCCCTGCCGGTCGCGAAGACGATCCGGCGGACCTCGTCGATCGTCGTGCGGTACTGCCGGGGGTCGGCGATCACCACCACCGCGACCTGCGAGGAGCGGGGCAGCACCTGCAGGCGTTCCCTCAGGTGGGCGACGTGGTCCAGGCTGGCCCTGGTGAACAGCACGACCAGCGCGGCCTCGGCCACCAGCTCGGCCATCTCGGGGTGGCCGCCCAGGCGGCCGCAGTCGGCCAGCACGTCGGCGTGGGGCAGCGCGGCCAGGGTACGGCCGAGCGGGCCCCAGAGCCAGGTCAGCCCGGCGGCCTGCTCGCCGTGGGTCAGCCCGGCCAGCACGTCGAGGCCGCCGACGATCCGCTGGGTGTGTTCGTAGATCTGCTCGGGCTGCAGGCCGCGGCGGGCGGTCGCGCCCAGGGTGAGCAGCCCCCGGGCGGGGTTGAGCACTCCCCCGTCGGCGGCGGGGAGACGGTAGGCGAGGTCCCCTCCCGCGGGGTCGCACTCGGCCAGCAGCACCGCGCGCGGCCAGATCGCGCCCAGCGCGGTGGCCGCCGTGGTGACACCGGGCGCGCCCTTGTCGGCGGCCAGCACGATGAGCGCCATGTCAGCGCGCCCCGGGCAGCTCGACCACGGCGACCTCGCCGCTGGAGGAGTAGGTGCTGATCGCGGGGGCGTCCTTGACGTCCACGATGATCGCCACCTGGCCGCTCGGGCCGCCTCTGCTGTTGGGGACGAACCGGTGGACGAGCGCGCTCTGTGACAGGACCCGGCTCTGCGCGGTCGCCCCGTCGCCCCGGCCGGGCACGTAGATCACCTGGACCCGGTCGCCCTCGTCCAGGGTGATGGGCATCTGGCCCGGCTTGAGCGCCAGGCCGACGATGGCCTTGCCCGGGCCGAGCTCGCTGCTGGTGGAGACGACCATGTCGCGGGTCAGCAGGGTGCCCGGCAGGAGGGTGACGCGGGCGAAGTTCTGCGCGACCTGGTCGCGCTGGGCCCACGGCACGTAGCCGAGGTCGGTGCCGGCGACCTGGACCTCCCGCATGGAGGTCGTGAGCATCCGCTGGCCCGCGCCGATCTGCTTGGTGATCACGATCGCGGAGACCCTGTCGCCGCTGCGCAGGACCAGGAGGGTGGTGGCGAGCGCGCCGCCCAGGATGAGCAGCAGGGCGAGGGCCGCGAGCGCGGGTTTGCGCTCACGCGGGGACACGGGGAGCTTGCGCGACGCCGGGCCGGAAAGGCCTGCCTGCTGGCCTGGCCGTTCGGCGTTCACCTGGCCGCGGCCGGCCGGCTTCTCACTGGTCCTCATGGGCAGGGGGACTCCCAGAGCGATCACAAATGGGACTACTGCTTGAATTTACGTCATTATGCGCACCGCACCGGTGAACTCGTGGACAAAATCCAGGTCCCATGCTCGTTTGATAGGAACAGGTCTGTCAACGCCGATCCGGTGGAACCTGGCGGTTTGGTGAGGTGACAGATAGCTTATTGGGTGATAAGCCACCTATTAGCTCGTGTATGATCCGCCCCCTACGTTTACCGTCGTCATTCAGGGGGAAAGTCCCGCGGCCTTCGGCCCGCGACCCGAAGGCCGCGCGCCTTCCATCGCCTGAACCCGTTCAAAATGTGCCATCCTTACGCCATGGTCAACTGGTTCAGACGCGGCACGCCGAGTTCGGAATCCGTTCAGGTCTTCTTTACCCCGGCGGCCGGACACCCGCGGATCGCCCGCCCGCGCCACGGCACGGCAGGCCGCGAAACCGGGCACGAAACCGGACGCAGAATCGGACACGAAGTCGGATACGGGGCCGAGCGCGCCGCCACGGCGTTCGCCTGAGTTTTCCACAGCCCCGCGCGGCATTCCCCGGAGCTTCGAAGCGGCGAATGCCCATTTAAAACGGCATAACCACTCGGCATCTCCGACAGTTTTCCACAGGCTGCCACGTTTTCCACATACCCATCCACGAGCGACGGCATTGCCGCAAAACGCCCCTGCGAGGCGAGCGCCACTCTGTACCGTGGACCGGGGTTCCGACCCGAGGAGAGCGTCGATGCGCATCATGCTCACCGTGCTCAACCAGCACGCCGACCGCGACGTGGTGGTCGAGGGCGACGAGACGACCACGGTGGCGCGGCTCGCCGAGGCTCTCGCCGGGCAGGGCGGTGAGCGGCCCAGCAACGTGGTACGGCTGACGCGCAGCAAGGCACCGTACGGGCTGGGCCGCGACGCGGACGCCGAACCCCCGGCCCTCTGGCTGGACGGCCGCCCCCTCGACCCCGCCGCGACCACGCTCGGCCTGCTCCGTGACGGCGACCTCATCACCCTCGACCGGGACCTGGCCGCGGCCACCGTCTCCGAGGAACCCGGCGGCATCGTGGAGATCCGGGTGGTCGGCGGCCCCGCCGCAGGATCCGTGCACCGGCTCAGCCTCGGGGTCCACACCGTCGGCTCCGACCCCGCCTGCGCGGTCGCCGTCGCCGACCCCGCGCTGCCCGGCGAGGCGGCCGTGGTTCGGCTCACCCCCGAGGCCATCACCGTGGAGGCGGGAGCGGGGACCGGCGCCGGGAGCGGGACCGCGCCGAGACTGGACCGCGAGCCACTGGACGGCGCGGTGCCGTGGCCCGAGCACGCGGTGCTGACCTGCGGTGCGAGCGTGCTGACCCTCAAGGCCGTCGAGCCCCCCGACGCCCACCTCGACGCCCAGCCCGACGGCGGCCTCGCCTACAACCGGCCGCCCCGGCTCCGCCCGCCGGCGAACCCCAGGCGGTTCGAGGTCCCGGCCGAGCCGAAACGCGCCGAGACCATGCGGCTGCAACTGCTGACCGCGTTCCTGCCCGCCGCGCTCGGCATCGTCATGGCCTGGACGCTCCACATCTGGTACTTCCTGCTGATGGCGCTGATGACACCGCTGATCATGATCGGCCAGTGGTGGAGCGACCGGCGGCACGGCCGCAAGAAGTACCGCCAGCAGATGAAGCAGTACAAGGAGCGGATGAAGGTCTTCGAGGCCGACGTCGAGCAGGCCCGCGCCGACGACGAGGCCGAGCGCCGCGGCGCCGCGCCCGACCCCGCCGAGGTGCTGCTCACCGCGACCGGCCCCCGGCGGCGGCTGTGGGAGCGCCGCGACCACGACCCCGACGCGCTCCGGCTGCGGGTCGGCCTCGCCGACCTGCCCGCCGCCCTGGAGTTCGCCCCGGAACGCTCCGCCCCGGCCGACACCCCGCTCCCCGACCCGCCGACCTGCCACGCGGTGCCGGTCGCCTTCGCCATGCGCCGCCTGGGCGTCGCCGGGCTGACCGGGCCGAGGCCGATGACCGCGGGACTGGCCCGGTGGCTGGTCGGCCAGGCCGCCGCCCTGCACAGCCCCCGCGACCTGGCCATCGTGGTGCTGTCGGCGCACCGCGACGGAGACGAGCGCTGGAACTGGGTGCGCTGGCTGCCGCACTGCGCCCCGCGCGGCGGCGAGGACTGCGTGGCGCTGGTCGGCGCCGACCCGGAGGCCGCGGCCCGCCGGGTGAGCGAGCTGACCGCGCTGATCGACGGACGCCAGGGCGAGGAGGAGGGCTCGTCGGCCAAGCTCTCCCGCATCCCGTCGGGCTGGGGCGACCTGGGCGGCGGCTCCGGCCAGGGCGACCAGAGCCCGGTCTACGACGAACGCCCCCACGACGTGCTGGTCGTCCTGGACGGCGCCCAGATCCTGCGCGCGCTGCCCGGCATGCCGCAGGTCCTGCGCCAGGGCCCCAGGGCCGGCGTCTACACCCTGGCCATCGACGACGACCAGCGGCTGCTGCCCGAGGAGTGCGCCACCGTCGCCGACGTCGCCGAGGACGGCACCGTACGGCTGCGCGGCGGCGGCCTCGAAGGACTCGGCGAGATCCTGGCCGACCAGGTCTCGGCCTCGTGGTGCGACCGGCTCGCCCGCTCCCTGGCCCCCGTGCGCGACGTCAGCCGCGACGACGCCGCCCTCGCCCTGCCCGGCTCGGCGCGGCTGCTCGACCTGCTCGACCTGCCCTCGGTCTCGGGCTCGGCCCTGGCCGAACGCTGGGGCCGGGCGACCGGTGCGCTGATCGGAGCCGGTCCCGACGGGCCGTTCTCCGTCGACCTGCGCCTCGACGGGCCGCACGCGCTCATCGCGGGCACCACCGGCGCGGGCAAGTCCGAGCTGCTGCAGACCCTGATCTGCTCGCTCGCCGCGGTCAACCGGCCCGACGAGATGACGTTCGTGCTGATCGACTACAAGGGCGGGGCCGCCTTCAAGGAGTGCGTACGGCTCCCGCACACGGTCGGCATGGTCAGCGACCTGGACGGCCACCTGACCCAGCGGGCCCTGGCCTCCCTGGCCGCCGAGATCCGCCGCCGCGAACGCCTGCTGCTGGCCGCCGGGGCCAAGGACATCGAGGACTACCACGACTTCCGCGACGCGCAACGGGCCCGTGCCTCACGCGACCTGCTCGTGGCCGGGGGCGGCTCCTCGGTCAGGCAGCTGCGCGGGCGGGCCGAGCCGCTGCAGGCGCTGCCCCGGCTGGTGCTGGTGATCGACGAGTTCGCGGCCATGGTCAGCGAGCTGCCCGACTTCATGACCGGCCTGGTGGACATCGCCAGGCGGGGCCGTTCGCTCGGCATCCACCTGATCCTCGCCACCCAGCGGCCCGGCGGCGTGGTGACCGCCGACATCCAGGCCAACACCTCACTGCGCATCGCGCTGCGGGTCACCGAGGCCTCCGAGTCCACCGACGTCATCGGCAGGCCCGACGCCTCGCACATCTCCAAGTCCACCCCGGGCCGGTGTTACGTGAAGTCGGGTGTGGGCGCGGCGGCGGCCGTACAGACCGCCAGGATCGGCGGGCGGGCCCCGGGAGGTCAGAGCGACGTCAGGACGCGGGTGACGGACGTGGGCTGGCGCGCCCTCGGGCAGCCGCTGGCCCCGCCGGAGGCGCTCCCGGAGAACTCCGCCGTCACCGACATGTCCGTGCTCGTCGACGCCCTGGTCGAGGCCGCCCGCGTCACCGGGATCCCACGTCAGCCCAGCCCCTGGCTGCCGCCGCTCGACGACCTCCTGGTGGCCCCGGGACTGTCGGGCGGGGTGGGGGACGCGCCGCCGTACCGGCCGGGGATCCAGGAGGTGCCGCCGCTGGCGTTCGGGACGACCGACCTGCCGTGGGCGCAGGACCGCAGGCCGCTGGCGCTGGACCTGGCCCGCGGCGGGCACCTGCTCCTGGCGGGCGCGCCCCGCAGCGGCCGGTCGACCGCGCTGCGCACGCTGGCCGGGGCGATCGCGGCGGGAGCCTCCCCCGAGGACGTGCACGTGCACGCGATCGACTGCGGGTCGGGGGCGCTGCTGCCGCTGATGGCCATGCCCCACTGCGGCGCGGTGGTGACCCGCGACCAGCTCGACCGGGTCGAACGGCTGCTGACCCGGCTGCGCGCCGAGATCGGGCGGCGCCAGCAGCTGCTGGCCGAGGCCGGGTACGCGTCGCTGGCCGAGCTGCGCGCTTCCGGCACCGGGCAGCGGCTGCCGTGGCTGGTGCTGATGCTCGACCGGTGGGAGGGGTTCGTCGCCGCCTTCGAGGGCTACGACTACGGGCGCCTGGTCGAGGCGGTCATGCAGTTGCTCCGGGAGGGCCCCGCGGTCGGGCTGCGCGCCGTGGTGACCGGCGACAGGTCCGCGCTGATCGGGCAGATCTCCACGGTCTTCGACGACCGGCTGATCCTGCGCCTGGCCGACCCTGCCGACTACGGCCTGGCCGGGCTGCCCGTCAAGGACCTGCCGACCGCGATGGCCCCGGGCCGCGCGCTGTCCACCGGCGAGCACGGCGTCGTCGAGAGCCAGATCGCGCTGCTCTGCGAGGACCCCTCGGGACCCGCCCAGGTCGCCACGCTCCAGTCGCTCGCCCGCGAGATGCCCGCCCGTTTCGCGGCCGGCCAGGCGGCGGGATACGGCAGGGGGACGGGGTCCGGCGTGGGATCGGGCTCCGGTGCGGCGGCGGAGGCCGGCGGATGGATCTGGGGCGGCGAGCCGCCGCTGCGGGTCGACGCGCTGCCGATGCGGATCACCGCGGCCCAGGCGCTGGAGCTGGCGCCCTCCTTCGAGGCCCCGTCTCCCCTGTGGGCGCTGTTCGGCGTCGGAGGCGACTCGCTCACCCCGCTCGGCGTCGACCTGCTCGCCCACGGCCCCGGCGCGATCGTCGCGGGCCCGTCCCGGTCGGGACGTTCCTCGGCGCTGCTGACCGCCGCCCACTCCCTGCTGGCCCGCGGCACGCCGGTCG
The DNA here is from genome assembly GCF_040683035.1 of Streptosporangium sp. NPDC051022. NCBI lineage: Bacteria > Bacillati > Actinomycetota > Actinomycetes > Streptosporangiales > Streptosporangiaceae > Streptosporangium > Streptosporangium sp. NPDC051022. The sequence continues at coordinate 101,659 of NZ_JBFBCF010000034.1, forward strand.
TCCTGGTCACCCCCCGCCGCAGCCCGCTCAGCACCCTGGTCGACGCGACGGGGGTGCTTGCCGTACTCGACGCCAACGGCAACCTGGATGAGGCGGTCGCGGGACACGAACGATACGTGGTGATCGTCGACGACGCCGAGCTGATCTCCGCCGACTCGCCCCTCGGCATGGCCCTGGAGCAGGTACTGCGCACGGGACGCGACAGCGAGCACGGCCTCATCGCGGGTGGCACCACCGGCGACCTGACCACCGCCTACCGGGGCTTCGCCGCCGAGGCCCGCAAGGCGCGCACCGGCCTGCTGCTGTCGGTGCAGAGCCCCGCCGACGGCGACCTGTTCACGATCCGCCTGCCCCGGGGCGCGGTGGGCGGCCCTCCGGGACGGGGCCTGCTGGTCACCCTGGGCTCGGTCACCCCCGTCCAGACGGCACTGCCGGGGTGACCTCCGGGCACCGGCGGGCCATCTCCTCCGGAGACCGCCGGATGCCTTTTGACCACTTCGGCCGCTTTGACCACTTCAGCCGCTTTGGCCGCTTTGACCACTTCAGCCGCTTTGACCACTTCAGCCGCTTTGGCCGCTTTGGTCACTTCAGCCGCTCTGGTCACTGCCGGGTTGCCTCCCGGGCGCCTTTCCCGGGCGCCACTCCGCGGCGCCGCGGTTTTCCGGGTGGTCCCGCGCCACGGGAAAAGGGGACCTGAACGATTGCCAAAACGCCGCTTCGGCGTCCAGGAACCGAAACGGCGCTTTGGCGGACGGGGTCAGCGCGTGGCGGACTCGATGTTGCCGCGGTAGGTGTTGATGACGCGGGACGCCTCGGCGAGCTCCTCGGACATACGCTGGAACGCGGCCCGGTAGTTCTGCCAGGCCTCGGTGAAACGCTGGGCACCGGGGCCGGTCCAGGCCGTACCGACCTTTGCGGCCTCCCGGTCGAGAGCGGCCATGGTGGCTCGCACCTGGTCGGCCTGCTGGGTGAACTGGGTGGCCATCTGCTGCATTTCCGCGGGGTTGCCGCCAAGCAAGTTCTGGCTCATGCCAGTCTCCTTACGGATCGGTGTCAGGGGGCTCACCAAACGAAATCACGATAGGCGAGTGGATCACAGCGCTACCCGGATTATGCCGAGCGGTTATGGATCTTTCCATACGCGTGGACCGGTCACCGTTCCTTTTTCGTCGTGACTTCTCGCGACGCAGGAAGGGAGATGCGGGAAGCGGGCAGGACGCGGAAGATTGTGGTGACGGGTGAGGGAACCGGCATCGGCGATGCCTGTCCCGGGGGGGCGGGAATACCTCCCCACGGCGGGCCCCGGCGGTCGAGGTCCCGATCCCGGCAGGTAGGAACGGAGGCTCGGGATTCCCGTTTCGGCGGGCGGGAACCCGACGCGCAGGATCACGATCCTGGCAGGCAGGACCCCGCACTTTCGCGGGATCGGGTGATGCTTACACTCCGTTGAAGGCCCGCCAGCCCCCGTTTCACGCATGATGAAGGGACAACGCCGGTGCAGAAGGTCTTGATCGCCAATCGTGGTGAGATCGCCGTGCGGATCGCTCGTGCCTGTAGGGACGCCGGGCTGGCCAGTGTGGCGGTCTACGCCGAGCAGGACCTGGACGCCCTGCACGTGCAGATGGCCGATGAGGCCCATGCGCTTGGCGGGCGGAGCCCGGCCGAGACCTACCTCGACATCGCCAGGCTTTTGGCGGTGGCCGCGGCCAGCGGGGCGGACGCGGTGCATCCGGGGTACGGGTTCCTGGCCGAGAACGCCGGCTTCGCGCAGGCGGTGATCGATGCGGGGCTGACCTGGATCGGGCCGCCGCCGGCGGCGATCGTGGCGCTGGGTGACAAAGTGCGGGCCCGTCACATCGCGCAGAAGGTGGGGGCGCCGCTGGTGGCCGGGACCGCCGAGCCGGTGGCCGGGGCCGGGCAGGTGGTGGCCTTCGCCGCCGAGCACGGCCTGCCGATCGCGATCAAGGCCGCCTACGGCGGGGGCGGGCGGGGGTTGAAGGTGGCCCGCACCCTGGAGGAGATCCCCGAGCTGTTCGACAGCGCGGTGCGTGAGGCGGTGGCGGCCTTCGGGCGGGGCGAGTGTTTCGTGGAGCGGTACCTGGACCGGCCGCGGCATGTGGAGACCCAGTGCCTGGCCGACGCGCACGGCGGGGTGGTGGTGGTCTCCACCCGGGACTGCTCGCTGCAGCGGCGTCATCAGAAGCTGGTGGAGGAGGCGCCGGCGCCGTTTTTGTCCGCCGGGCAGGTGGAGTCGCTGTACGCCTCCTCCAAGGCGATCTTGCGGGAGGCGGGGTATGTGGGGGCCGGCACGTGTGAGTTCCTGGTCGGCCGGGACGGGACGATCTCGTTTTTGGAGGTCAACACCCGGTTGCAGGTGGAGCATCCGGTCAGTGAGGAGGTCAG
>NZ_JBFBCF010000035.1:0-102350 GCF_040683035.1 Streptosporangium sp. NPDC051022
CTGCCAGCGGAGCAAGGCGTGTGACGGCGCGCGGGGACGCCGGTGGGTTCCTCCCGTCCGGGAGGAGTGGCGGGCTCCTCCCGGACGGGAGGGGTCAGCAGGTTCCTCTCGGGCGTGCCCGGGTGGCCAGGTCGACCTGGGCGGCGGTGCCGTCCACCCAGATCACCCGGGTGCCCTCGACGGCCGCGAACTGGGCCTGCTCGCCGCGGTTGCACGTGACCCGCACCGGGGCGCCGCCCTTGATCGGAATCTGGATGATCTTGGGCAGGGTCGCGTTGGAGATCACCGTCAGGTCGGGGTAGACGCTGTAGGTGATGGCCGCGTCCGTGGCGTCGGCGTTCAGGAGCTGGAAGCCGGAGGCGTCGTCGGGGGTCAGCGCCGTCGGCTCGCTGCCGTCCGCCTTCGCCCGCATGATGCCCACCTTGCGGTCCTGCTGGGCGTCCTGCGTCCAGACGAGGTAGGAGCCGGTCAGCACGGGGGTGTAGACGAGCCCGATCACGTTGGGCGGGCTCGGCGGGGCGGGCAGGTCGGTCTCCTGGCCCGTGGCGAGGTCACGGGTGGTGATCACCATGCGGCGGGGGCCCTCCCACAGGTAGAGCTTGATGTAGGCGATCCGGCCGTTCTTGAGCGAGGGGGCCCGGCTGTACACCCCGGCCTGGGGCGTCATGTTGACCGGTGCGGCGTCGCCCTTCCTGACCCACAGGTCGTAGCCGCCGGTCGCGTTGTCCCAGATCGTGTAGGCGACCGTGTCGCCGTCGACCGCCATGTTGAGGACGTTCGCGTCGCCCTCGTACACCAGCCTGGACGGCCGCGAGCGGTCCAGCGGCCTGGTCCACACCTGGCTCTTCCAGCCGGTGGCCGTCTCGGCGTAGGTCAGCCACACCGCGTTCCTGCCGTCGGTCGACGGGGAGTAGGTGGACTGCTCGCTCGGGTCGGAGAGCCGCTCGGCCTTGCCGCCGCGCACCCGGCCCGTGTAGACGGCGGTGGGCGCCGACAGGTCGGGGGAGGAGTTGGTGATCACGTACCGGTCGCCCGCCGCGTCCGGCTGGGCGTAGTAGTCGGTGATGCCGCGCAGCAGGACGTCGTGGTCGGTGGGGATGCGGCGCTCCCATCCGGGCCTGATGCCGTGGGCGTCGAAGGCGCGGGTGATCGTCAGCAGGTCCCTCGGGGCGACCCGCAGCCGCAGGGCGGCCGCGATGACCGCGCGCCTGCCGTCGGTGAAGTCGTCCAGCGGGGTCATGTACTCCGACAGCGCCTTGAGCACGATCTTGTCGGCCCGCGCGCCCAGCTTCTCGCGGATGTCCCACAGGGCGCCGCTGAAGATCGTCGAGTTGAGGTGGACGCCCGCGTCGTCGATGCGGCCGGTGGAGCCCACGTAGTCGGCGGAGGCGACGCGCCCGTCGTTGAGGTCGCGGAAGGCGCACTCGCGCGGCGGGAGGTCACGGCAGATCGTCTCGCCCAGCAGCCCCGCGTCGGGGTCGGTGGGGGCGACCCCCTCGGCGTCCGTCTGGATGGCGTTGCCGAAGTAGTCGGCGATGCCCTCGTTCATCGCGCCCGGCTGGCCGAGGTAGACCAGGTTGGCGGTGTGCTCGACCACGCCGTGGGTCATCTCGTGGCCGACCACGTCGAGCGCGGAGGCCAGCGAGTAGTAGTCGGTGCCGCCTCCGCCGTACACCATCTTGGTGCCGTCCCAGAAGGCGTTGACGAAGGGCCTGCCGCGGTCGGTGACGTTGACGACCGACCTCATCGAGCCGCCCTTGCCGTCGAGCCCGTCGCGGCCGAGCCGCTTGTAGTACTCGTAGACCTGGCCGGCCCCCCAGTGCGCGTCCACCGCGCCGGTCTCGGTCGCCGTGCCGGTGAAGGTGGAGGCGTCGGAGGCGACGACGGGGGTGTCCTGCGGCAGGCTCCCCTGGTAGTCGTAGTAGTCGCGTCCCTGCGCGTCGTAGGTGACGATCTCACCCGAGGCGCCGTTCCACCGGGTGCGGTCGCGCAGCTCGTACTTGCCGTCGGCCCGCTGGTAGGCGTTCAGCGGCACCGTCTTGCCCCTGAGGGTGGTGCCCGTGGTCGTGAGCGGCCCCTCGGCCGCCGTGCGGATCAGGTTCGAGGCGAACAGCACGGTGCCGGTCGCCGCGCTGACGTAGACGTCGGCGAGCAGCGGTGGTCTCCCGCTCGCGTTCGATCCGCGGACGGTGACCCGCCAGGCGAGCATGCCCTTGCCGGCCGGGATGACGACGAGCCCGCCGGAGGTGGCGGTGAGGCCGGTTCCGTCGTCGGCCGCGCCGCCGGTGTCGAGGGCGACCCGGGAGTGCGCGACGTTCAGCGCGAGCCGTTCGGGGAACCTGGGCGTGGTCGAGACGTTCAGGTCGGTGAGGAAGCGGCCTCCCGCCCCGGTGACCCGGTGGGCGTTGCCGTCCCTGCTCATCTGCACGAGGTAGTTGGCGCCGAAAACGCGGATTCCCCGGTAGCGCTGCTCGAATCGCACGGTCTCGTCGGAGCCGTCGCGGACCACGTCGAGTGCCACCAGATCGGTGTCCACATTCTTTATTCCGTACCGTCCGTCACGGAGGTGACCTCGGGCGACGGCGACCGGGTCACCGCTCACGGGCGTCTCGGCGAGACCGCTCACCAGGGCCGGGGCGTCGGTGCCGGCGCGGGTCTCCACCTGGGCCGGAGGGGGATCGGAGGCGTGGGCGGGACTTCCCGCCACAAGAGAGAGCGCCATGGCGACAGGAGCCGCCACGGCGAGGAACGCGGGGGGTCGTAGCACGGGTTCTCCTGATATCTCGAAGATCGCCGAGATTGATCAAGTGGGCGATCATTACGATTTATCAGGAGTTTGGCAAAAAATCATGACTGTTAGTCATATTTGTGGTGTGATAGCTTAAAAGACCCCAAAGGGGAATTTTCTCTTTCTTGATTCCATGGCCTCCGTGGCCCGTCCCTCCGCGGAGCGCCGCGGGCTCCGGCGGCCGGACGGGAAAAGGGCGTTTCCGGGGTGGAAGATGTGTTCGCGCGGCTTCGGGCGTAGGCTCACTGGGCGTGGATCTCGACTTCGTCTGTGTGCACGCCGGGCGGCCGGCCGACGAGCTGACCCGGCGTGATGTGGCCCGCGCGTTGCTCGCGGTGCCGTCAGGGGTGGCGCTGGTGGCCGTGCCCGATCTGCGGCGGGCTCTGGTCGCGCTGGGAAACCCGTTCTCCCCGCGGTTCTGGGACTCCGTCAAGGCGACGCTCGGCGCGATCGAGTCCGGCAGCGCGACGGTGGGGGACGTGCAGCGGTGGCTGGAGTCGACCGGCACCGAGCCGCTCCTGCTCACCCGCAGCTTCTTCGTCTGGCCCGAGGAGGACGAACGGGGCCCGGTCGCCAGGGAGATGTTCCAGCGCCTGGTCTCCTACCTGGAGGAGCGGGTCGCCGCCGGGGAGGTCGACCCGGACGCGCTCGCGGTCCGGGACGAGCGGGCCAGGGAGGCCTACGAGGACCTGCAGGAGCGCTGGCTCAACGGCCCGCTGCCCGACGGGCGGGTGCCGGGGGTCGCGGTGAGCGACGAGCAGGACGAGGAGCTGTTCGCGGCCTGGGACGAGGAGGAGGCGTTCGCGCTCGGCGAGCTGCGGCGCATCCTGGCGGAGCTGCCCGCCCCCGAACGGCCCGCCGCGGACCTGCGGGCCGCGTGCGCGCGGCTCCGCGAGGTGCTGGCGGGTCCCGGCTACCCGGGCAACGTGCTGCGGGCGTGCGCGGGCTACGAGGGAGAGCCGCTGCCCGCCGACGACGAGGAGCTCTGGATGACCGTGACGGCGGGCATCGCCGGGCCGATCTCGGACCTGCCCGAGGACGACGACGCGCCGGAGCAGTTCACCGACCTGGACGGTGAGCTCAGCCACGAGGACTCGGTGCTGGCCGCGCTGTGCGCGATCCACCACGCGGACTGGCTCGCCGTGGTCGCGGCGCTGGCGAGACGGGGGCCCGGGGTGCTGGCCTCGCCCGAGCGGATCGCCCGCTTCATCGCCGAGTCCGAGGACATCGACGTCCAGATGGACGAGCCCGAGGATCTGGACGCGGCGGAGACGCTCTTCAGCTCGGTCACGCCGCTGTGGGCGTGCCTGGGGATCGTGGACAAGAGCGAGGTGCTCACCCCGCTGGGGTACTGGGGCCTGCCGAAGGCGCTGGAGCGGGCCTGGTCGTAGGCCCGGTCACGGCGGTCACGGGGCCGTCAGAGGGGCGTCCGGAGCCGTTGGAGGACTCGCCCTCAGACGGCCGTCAGAGGGCGCGGACGGGCGGATCGCGCGTGCCGTACGGCACGCGCGATCAGCCCGTCGTCGTCTTCTTGCGCTGCTCCCTCAGTTCGGCCTCCGAGGGGACCTCGATCCTGGAGATCTGCCGCCTCATCGACTTGACGAGCAGGTAGAGGGCGAGCCCGAGGGCCGCCACGACCAGGAATCCCAGGAGGCCCGGGCTGACGACGGTGTTTGGATTCACGCCCTCAAGTCTGCCATCGTCACCCCGTGGTCGTGTCGGCGGCTTGGGAGCAGCAGACGCCCGCCGCCTCATCGGCGTGCACGCCGGTGAACAGGTCGTCCTCGGGAAGCTCGGCGTCGACCAGCGAGCGGGCCAGGTGGTAGTCCTCGGTCGGCCAGATCTCCTGCTGCAGCTCGCGCGGGCAGACGAACCAGAAGCCGTCGGGGTCGACCTGGGTGGCGTGCGCCAGGAGCGCCCTGTCACGCGTCTCGAAGTGTTCGCCGCAGGGGACCCGGGTGGTCACCGGCCACTTCTCCGGGCGGTCCTCCCAGCGGGAGATCCAGTCGGAGTAGGGGGAGCCCATGCCGCGGGCGTTCATGGCCTCGTGGAGCGCCTCGAAGCGCGCCTTGGTGAAGCCCATCTGGTAGTAGAGCTTGAGCGGCTGCCAGGGCTCGCCCGCCTCCGGGTAGCGGTCGGGGTCGCCCGCCGCCTCGAAGGCCTCGACCGAGACGCGGTTGGTCATGATGTGGTCGGGGTGCGGGTAACCGCCGTCGTCGTCGTAGGTGAGGATGACGTGCGGCCTGAACTCGCGCACGGCCGCGACCAGCGGCGCCGTGGCGACCTCGAGCGGCTGCAGGGCGAAGCAGCCCTCGGGCAGGGGCTCGCTCTCGTCGTCGGGCAGGCCGGAGTCGACGAACCCCATGAAACGCTGCCGCACGCCGAGGATCTCCCTCGCGCGCTCCATCTCCAGGCGCCGGACCTCACCGATGTTCTCGAGGATGTCGGGACGGTCCATCTTGGGGTTCAGGATCGAGCCGCGTTCACCTCCGGTGAGGGTGCAGACGAGCACGTCCACGCCTTCGGCGACGTAGCGTGCCATGGTGGCGGCACCCTTGCTCGACTCGTCGTCGGGGTGCGCGTGAACTGCCATCAGCCTCAGCGGTGCACTCACTGGCTTCGGTGTCTCCTCTTGGTCGGTCGCGCTCGGATCCACGCTCACCTCGCGGACGGCTCGCCTCGCCGTGCCGTCCGTTCCGCTCGCGCCGGTGCCGCACCGCTCCCCGGATTGGGCTGGGTCACTCTAAAGAGAGGTTAGTTTCTCTTGGGCGGTCGCGAGGGCAAGGCCCCCGCGAGAGACAATTGTCTTGGATAACGCCGAGGTAGTGCAGGGAGATTCCGCCATGGCCACCAGCGAGGCCGAGATGGACCGGCAGACCGGTCCGGTGCTCGGTACCCCGGACGACTTCCCCGACCGTCCGGAGCGCAGGGGGCGTTTCGTCGTGCACGTCGTGATCGCGATCCTCTGCGCGGTGTGCGCGGGCGGCTGGGGCTACGTGATGTGGGCGTCGAAGGGCAACACCCAGGTCATCGACCAGGTCATCGCCTTTGACGCCAGTCGCGGCGATTCTCTGCAGATCACCTTCGAAGTGGTCAAGCCCTCCGATCGCGCGGCCGTGTGCCGGATCCGCGCCATGGACGTCGGGCACGCGGAGGTCGGCAGCCGCGAGGTCAATATTCCGGCTGGTGAGGGGTATGTCCGGCTTACCGAACGGCTAGAGACCAGTGCCCAGGCCACTTCGGGCGACGTCCACTACTGCTATCTCGTATAGTGAGACATTTGGGGAAGCGTTCGAGCGGTTAACTTGTTAGCCTGTCGAAATTCGAACGAGCGCTACCCACAGTACGTAGCCCCACAGAGGAAGCAAGGAGAACCCGTGGCCGACTCCCACAACGAGAGCGTCACCTGGCTAACTCAGGAGGCGTACGACCGCCTGAAGGCGGAGTTTGAGTACCTCTCGGGGCCCGGGCGCGTCGACATCGCGAAAAAGATCGAAGCCGCCCGGGAAGAGGGCGACCTGAAGGAGAACGGCGGCTACCACGCCGCCAAGGACGAGCAGGGCAAGATGGAGGCCCGCATCTTCCACCTCCGCCAGATCATCGACAACGCGAGGGTCGGCGAGGCACCTCGCACCGAGGGCGTGGTCGGTCCCGGCATGACCGTCACCGTCCGCTTCGAGGGCGACGACGAAGAGGTCGCGTTCCTGCTGGCCTCCCGCGAGGAGAGCGGCGCTCCGATCGACGTCTACTCGCCCAAGTCGCCGCTCGGCTCGGCGATCAACGGCAAGAAGATCGGGGAGAAGGCCACCTTCACCCTGCCGAACGGCCGGTCCAACACGGTCGAGATCCTCGAGGCCGTGCCGTACGTCGGCAACTGACCTCCGCCGCATCCGCTGATCCGCCGGGACCGGGTTCCGGCGGATAGCCATGTCCGGGCCGGGGACCGGTGGTCCCGCGGAGCCCCGGAAGAACCAGGGAAAGCCTGGGCCGTCCCCCGGAGTCGGTGCCCGGAAATCCGGATCCCCTGTCACCCGCTTTGCAAGCGTGTCGCGTTTGGAGCGTTTTGGTGAGTTCCCGTGCATCATGCCGCGGTGTACGGCACCCTCGTAGGGCCGGATCCGAACGGGCGGAAGGGGAGATGTCGTGCCCGACAGGCGGACGCGTGTCTCCCAGCTGATCGACGAGAGCCTCCAGGACCTCGCCTACCGTCCGCGACCCCATCACGGTCCCGGCCGTGCCCTGAGGCCGGCGGTCCCCCTTGTCGCGATCCTCGCCGTCTCGGTGCTGGCCGCGGGAGTCGTGATCGTCTCCCGGCTGCCCGACGACTCCACGCGCACGACGGCCCTGCGCAGGCCCGTCGTCGGCGAGCCGCTCCGGAGCACCCCGCAGGACGCCTCCCGGGGCAGGGTGGCGGCGGTCGAGCCGACGGCCGCGGCGCCGCCCCCGGTCGCCCCGCTGACCTCGATCCGCAAGCCGCACCTGTTCGTGGTGGCGAACAAGCCGCTGAGCCCGGCCGTCGTGGCCAAGGTGACCCGGATCGCGGGGGTGCGGGCGGTCGAGCGGGCCGACGCCGCCGCGGTCACCCTGGACGGCAAGCGGGTGCAGACGCTGGGGGTCGACCCCTCGACGTTCCGCGCCTTCACCCCCAAGCCGACCGCGCGCTCCGACCGGCTCTGGCGCAACGTCGCCGCCGGTGAGCTGGTCGTCTCCTTCGTCCTGGGCAACGACGGCGGCATGTCCCTGGGCAAGACCGTCTCGACGTCCAGGACGAGCCTGCGCGTCGGCGCCTACGCCACCATGGGCATGGGCGCCGTCGACGCCGTGGTCTCGCGGGCGACCGCGCGGACCCTGGGCATCCCCCAGGACAACGCGCTGGTCGTGAGCGCGCCGCGCGCAGACTCCGCGGGACTGCGCCGCAAGCTGCTGCGCGTCCTGCCCCCCGGCAGCCAGGTCGCCACGGTCAACCCGGTGCTGGCCACCCCGAAGCGCACCTACTGGCCGCAGAGCGCCTTCATGTCGGCCGAGCAGATCAGGATCGCCCTCACCGCGGCGGCCGGCAAGCTGGGCCGCCCCTACGTGTGGGGTGCCGAGGGACCGGACAGCTTCGACTGCTCCGGCCTGGTCCAGTGGGCCTACGCCCAGGCGGGCGTGAAGATGCCCAGGGTGACGCACCAGCAGTTCGTCTCCGGGCCGCAGATCCCGCTCTCCCAGGTCCAGCCCGGCGACCTGCTGTTCTGGCGGCACGACCCGACCAACCCCGGCTACGTCTCGCACGTGGCGATCTACTGGGGCGACGGCAAGATGCTGAACGCGCCCAGGACCGGGGACGTGGTCAAGATCGCCCCGGTCAGCACCCGCAACTTCGCCGGCGCCGTGCGGGTCAGCCCGCAGATCGCCGCCGGGGTCCGCTAGGGCCCGGGGCGGTACGGGCCCCGCCGCCCGGCGGGCGTCACGGGCGCAGGACCGTCTCCAGGAGGGCGAGGGCCTCGTCGACGGTGTCGGCCAGCCGTCCGGCACCGTCCGACTCGGCCCAGGCGAACATGGCGGGCAGGATCGCGCCGACCACGGCCCCGGCGGCCGTACGGCTCAGCGGGTCGGCCACGTCGAGTCCCGCGCGCCGGGCGACGCCCTCGGCGAGCACGTCGATCGTGCAGATCATGTTGTCCACGGCCTTGGCGCGCAGCGCGGCGTGGCGCAGCTGCAGCCTGGTGCGGGCGAGGATGCGCGTCTCCTCCTCGTGGGGGAGCTGCGCGAACGCGGCCCGTACGGCGGCGCGCAGCGCCGGAATCGGCGTCAGATCCGCGGGCTGCTCGGCCAGCATGGCCGCCAGGAGGGGGGCGTGGTCGTCATGGGCGACGACCTCCTCCTTCGAGGGGAAGTAACGGAAGAAGGTGCTCGGCGAGATCTCCGAGGCCTCCGCGATCTGCTCGACGGTCGTCTCGTCGTAGCCCCGCTCGGCGAACAGGCGCAGTGCCTGCTCCTGGATCGTCCGCCGGGTTCTGGCCTTCTTGCGTTCGCGTAGTCCTTCAGGCCGCGGAGGTGAACTCATGTGCCGATTGTCGCGTCTCCACCGCGTGCCTGAACACCGCAATCAACGCCGCGCTCCCCGTCGGAGAGGCCGTGCGGGCCCCGGGCGCCGTGTTCAGGCCGGGGGTGATGGCTTTCGGAGATGAAGCGATGTAATCTCGATTACATGGATACAGAAGAATCAATGGAAAAACTGCGAGGGTGGTTCTCCGGACGACTGCCCGAGGGGTGGTTCGAGGGCCGTCCGGAGATCGTGCTCGACCGCGAGGAGATCACGGTCGTCGGCAGGCTCGGAGCGCCCTCGCTCGCCGGCGACGCCTCCGAGGTCGAGCGGGCCGCCGCCGTCGAGGGCGGGGTGCAGCGCTTCCGGGAGGAGACCAGGGAGCGGCGCATCGAGATCGCGCGGGAGGCGGAGCACCGCTTCCGCAGAAAGGTCTCCTGGGGGGTCGCCGTCGGCGACGAGACGGTGATGTTCACCACACTGTCGGTACCCGTCATGACCCGGTTGCGCCAGTCGGAGCGGCGGGTGCTGGACACGCTCGTGGCCGCCGGGGTGGCCCGCAGCCGCAGTGACGCGCTCGCCTGGTGCGTGCGTCTGGTGGGCGCCCACACCGACACCTGGCTGACCGATTTGCGGGACGCACTCCAGCACGTGGACCGGGTGCGGGCCTCGGGCCCGGACGTCGGTTCCTGAGGCGGGCCAGGGGGAACGGCGAAAAATTGGTCTGAACCTGTTCAGCGATTGGTTTAGACCTTTGCGATTGGCCTATACCACTGGCCGGGCCACTTCCTTTAGCTTCACTTCTTTTGGGTAGGTCTCGAAGAACGTCGCGGCCTCTGCCAGCTCGTATGTCCGTCTCCATGAGTGTCACGGGGGCGCGACGACGGCAGGACACGTCTATTCACTGGTCTACGCCAATTGGATTAGGGGCGGTTTTGTCGTCAATGATGACTTGGCCCTGAGAAGTGTAAGGAGCCGTAGCAGTGTCCGTTGTCGAGGACGTAACCGCCGTAAGTCCCACCAGCCACAGAGAACTGGCCGCCTGGGTCAGGGAGATCGCCGAGCTCACTCAGCCCGACCGGATCGAATGGTGCGACGGCTCGGAGTTCGAGTGGACGCGCCTGACGAACCTGCTGGTCGAGCAGGGAACCTTCAAGCGCCTGGCCAAACGGCAGAACAGCTTTTACGCGGCCTCCGACCCGACCGACGTCGCTCGTGTCGAGGACCGGACCTACATCTGCTCGGAGCGTGAGGAGGACGCCGGGCCGACCAACAACTGGATCGCCCCCGCCGAGATGCGCCGGACCTTCGCCGGTCTCTTCAAGGGCTGCATGCGCGGCCGCACGATGTACGTCGTCCCGTTCTGCATGGGACCGCTGGGCGGTGACATCTCCCAGCTCGGCGTGGAGATCACCGACTCGCCGTACGTCGTCGTCTCGATGCGGATCATGACGCGGATGGGCGAGCGGGCGCTGCGGCTCATCGAGGAGCGCGGCTCCTACGTCAAGGCCGTCCACTCGGTCGGCGCCCCGCTGGAGCCGGGCCAGGCCGACGTGCCGTGGCCGTGCAACTCCACCAAGTACATCAGCCACTTCCCCGAGACCCGCGAGATCTGGTCGTACGGCTCCGGCTACGGCGGCAACGCGCTGCTCGGCAAGAAGTGCTACGCGCTGCGCATCGCCAGCACGATGGCGCGCGACGAGGGCTGGCTGGCCGAGCACATGCTCATCCTCAAGCTCACCCCGCCGTCCGGGCAGACCCGCTACATCGCGGCCGCCTTCCCCAGCGCGTGTGGCAAGACCAACCTGGCCATGCTCCAGCCGACCATCCCCGGCTGGAAGGTCGAGACGGTCGGCGACGACATCGCCTGGATGCGCTTCGGCGACGACGGCCGCCTGTACGCCATCAACCCCGAGGCGGGTTTCTTCGGCGTGGCGCCCGGCACCGGCGAGTCGACCAACGCCAACGCGATCAAGACGCTCTGGGGCAACAGCATCTTCACCAACGTCGCCCTCACCGACGACGGCGACGTGTGGTGGGAGGGGCTCACCGACGAGCCCCCGGCGCACCTGACCGACTGGAAGGGCCGGGACTGGACGCCCGGCGGCGACGAGCCCGCCGCCCACCCCAACGCCCGCTTCACGGTGCCCGCCGCGCAGTGCCCGACGATCGCCCCCGAGTGGCAGGACCCCAAGGGCGTGCCGATCTCGGCGATCCTCTTCGGCGGCCGTCGCGCCACCGCCGTGCCCCTGGTGACCGAGTCGCTGAGCTGGAACCACGGCGTCTTCACCGGGGCCAACATCGCCTCGGAGAAGACCGCGGCCGCCGAGGGCAAGGTCGGCGAGCTGCGCCGCGACCCGTTCGCGATGCTGCCGTTCTGCGGCTACAACATGGGCGACTACTTCGCCCACTGGGTCAGCCTCGGTGAGCGCGAGGACGTCAAGCTGCCGCGCGTCTACTACGTGAACTGGTTCCGCAAGAACGAGGACGGCAAGTTCATCTGGCCGGGCTTCGGGGAGAACAGCCGCGTCCTGAAGTGGATCGTCGACCGGCTCAACGGGGAGGCGGAGGCCGTACGGACGCCCATCGGCCTGCTGCCGGCCGAGCTGGACACCGAGGGCCTCGACATCTCCGCCGAGGACCTGCGGACCCTGCTCAGCGTCGACGAGGAGGTCTGGCGGGACGAGGCGTCGCTGATCCCGGCCTTCTTCGAGACCTTCGGCGACCACATGCCCAAGGAACTCTGGGACGAGTACCGCGCCCTGGTCGACCGCCTCGGTTAGACCCCGGCGGCCCCTTCCTCCGTGCCGTCCGGGACCTCCGGCGGCGCCGGAGGAAGGGGTGCCGTACGGCGGGCGGTGACGTCCGCCGTACGCGGTTCCCGGGTGTACGCCCGCGACCGGCCGTACAACAGGCCCGGCCACCGCAACTTCCACGCGCCTTCGTACGTCTACATGACAGTGAGGCGCACGCCTCGCGATTTCTCCCGGAGGCGGACATGGGAGTCATACTGGTCGCTGCGGCCGTCACCCTCGTCGTGGTCGTCTGCGTCACGGCGGCGATGCTGGGCGCCGAGCACCGCAGGGTGCGCTCGGCCGCCACGGGCCGCGCCAACGTCGCGCTCGGCCCCTACGATCTCGCCTACCTGTCCGGCGGCCCGCTCCGCGTGATCAACACCGCGCTGGCCCTGCTGGCCAGGGCGGGATCGGTGCGTGTGGCCCGGGGCGGCCAGGTCAGCCTCGTGGCGGGCGCGCGACCGCCGTCCGAACCGGTCGAGCAGGCCGTGCTCGACACCCTGCACAGCCGGGGCGGCTCCTGCCCGGCGGCGGAGCTGCGCCGTACGGTGGCGGACGGCCTGGTCATGGAGGGCCTGCGCTACCGCCTGCTGGGAATGGGGCTGCTGGTCCCCGAGAGCTCGCTCGACGAGGCGCGGAGGCTGCTCAACCGGCTGAAGGCCTTTATGGTGATCGCGGTCGTGTTCGAGGTCTTCCTCGTCTTCACCCGCGACGGCTGGCGGCCCTTCGACGTGCTGGCCGCGCTGGCCGGCTTCCTGGCGTTCATGATCGGCGTTTTCTGCTACGCCGGGATGAAACGGGCGCTGCGCGGGGTCGTCAGCGGAGCCGGGCACGAGGCGCTCGCCGCCGCGCGCGGGGTGCACGTGCGCGGCGCCCGCTCCATGGCCCCGGACCTGGCCTTCGCGGTCGCGTTCCCGGTCGCCCTGTACGGCCTGAGCGAGCTGGACGACCCGATCCTGGCGGAGGAGCTGAGCCGGGCCCGCGCGCAGCACGGGGGAGACGGTTCCGGCTGCGCCGGGGGCAGCTGCGGCGGCGGCTCCTCGGACTCCTCGGGCTCCCCGGGCTCCTCGGACGGCTCCTCCTACGGCGGGGGCGGTGACCTCGGCTCCGGAGGCTGGGGCGACTCCGGCGGGTCGAGCTGTGGCGGGGGATCGAGCTGCGGTGGCGGTGGCGGTGGCTGCGGGGGCGGCGGGTGCGGTGGCTGAGCTCCTTTCCGGCTCCGCCCCTCCCGGTTTCGAGGCTCCCGCCGGCTCCGGGGCTCCTTCCGGTGCCGAGGCTCCCGTCGGTCCGGGGATTTCCCGGGACGCCCGGTCCGGGGGAGGCCGCGGCCCGCGTGTGGGGGCGCTGGGGGTCGGCATCGGCTGGCGGCCGGAGATCGACCTGACCGTGGAGCGCCTGCCCGGGATCGGATTCGTCGAGGTCATCGCCGAGAACATCCGGCCCGGCGGGCTCCCCGAGTCGCTGCGGGTGCTTCGCGGCCGCGGGGTGCCGGTGATCCCGCACGGTGTGGGGCTGGGGATCGGCGGCGCCGAGCCGCCGGATCCGGCCAGGCTGGCGCATCTGGGGGCGTGCGCGCGGGCGCTGGAGGCGCCCCTGGTCAGCGAGCACCTGGCCTTCGTGCGGGCGGGCGGCATGGAGGCGGGCCACCTGCTGCCGGTGCCGCGCACCAGGGCCGCCCTGTCGGTCGTGGTGGAGAACGTGCGGCGGGCCCAGGACGCGCTCGCCGTACCGCTGGCGCTGGAGAACGTGGCCGCGCTGTTCGGCTGGCCCGAGGACGAGATGACCGACGCGCAGTTTCTCGGCGAGCTGGTCGAGGCGACCGGCGTCAAGCTCCTGATCGACGTGGCCAACCTCTATACCAACCAGGTCAATCTCGGTTTGGAGGCCGTCGCCGCACTGGACGGCCTGCCGCTGTCCGAGCTGGCCTACGTGCACGTCGCGGGCGGCCACTCCCACCACGGCCTCTGGCACGACACCCACACCGCCCGCGTCCCCGGTGAGGTCCTGGACATCCTGTCCGAGCTCTGCGCCAGGGTGGACCCGCCGGGCGTGCTGCTCGAATGGGACGGCGACTATCCCAGCGACGCGGTGTTCGAGGCGGAGCTGGGCCGTATCCGTGGCGCGATGACCCGTGCCTGACCGCTCCCCCGAACCCCCGATCGACGCGCGGGAGGCGCTGGGAAGGGCTCAGGCGGAGCTGGTGGCCGCCCTGGTCGCGGGGGGCGAGGCGCCGGAGGGGTTCGACGTGGAGCGGCTGCGGATCCAGGAGACCGCGCTGATCTCCAAGCGGCGCGGGGTGGTGGCCCGGCTCAGGCCCGACCTGGTCGTACTGCTCGGCGGCGACCTCGCGGCCGAGTTCGACGGCTACGCGCGCGGCCGTCCCAAACCGCGGGGCGGCTCCCGCGCCGACGCCGCCGACTTCGCCGCCTGGCTCGCCGCGAAGGGGCTGCCGCCACCCGGGCGGGAGCCGGAGAGCCCTGGGCGGGAGCCGGAGAAGCCTGGCCGGGAGCCGGGGAACGCGGAGCCCGTCCGGGCCCGCCGCCGGCCGTGGTTCCGGCGAGGGCTCCGGTGAGGGTTCCGGCGGTGGTGACGCCGCGCGCGGGGGAGAGCCCGCTGGCACCCCCGCCGTCGATGCCGCCCGGTGGAGCCGTGCGCGCGGGGAGGCTGTGATCGGCCGGGCGTGAGCGGTTCGCCGTGTCCCCCGAGAGGCCTGGTCCGGGTGGGGCGCCTCTCAAGCCCAGGTGCGTTTTGGCAGCCAGTGTCGGGGATACCCTCTCTGGGGTGGGGGGACTGCGTTGCCTTGACGGGTCATATCTGACCGTTACACCGGTGGCGTGCCGGGACAGTGTCGGCTCGCCGTACGAGATCACACTTCAGCTTCACCGGGACGGCGCGCTGTACGGCACGGTGGGGGAGCGGTGCGGCTGGCTCCTCACCCGGCTGGCCAGGGGGGTCGCCGAGGCGCGCGCCGGGCAGCAGGAGCAGTGGCCCGATCCCGACGACCGCTTCCCCGACGACGAGGAACTGTTCGCCTTTCGTTACCGGACGCGGAAGGGAATCGTCAGCGGGGGCGAGCTCCGATGCCAGCTGCGCACGATCCCGATCTGGGTCCCCGAGCGCCGGGGGCCCGCCGGAGAGTGGAAACTGGCCAGGAGGGCGTTCCTGGAGGCCTGGGGCGGTGGCGGGGTGGGGATGCGCGCGGTGCTCACCTCCGCGGAGCTGGGAGCCTTCGTGGACGGTCTCGTCGCCGAGGCGGAGGAGTGCCTGGGGCCGAAGTCCGGCAACTCCTCCAGAACCCCGATAGAGGGGGCGGAGAGGTCTCCGGGGCGGCGATAATTGCCTGGCAGCGCCCTTCGACGGCGGGCGTTGAGGGGAGGGCTCCAATGGGCGTGCGTGATCTCGTCTACCGTCTCTACGAACGGCGGCTGGAAGAGAAGCTGTCCCGCCAGAGAGAGACGGTTCCCCGGCATGTCGGCGTGATCGTCGACGGAAACAGGCGCTGGGCGCGCTCGATGGGGCTCGACGACGTCAGCCGGGGCCACCGCAAGGGTGCGGACAAGATCTCCGAGCTGCTCGGCTGGTGCCGGGAGGCCGGTGTCGAGGTCGTCACCGTGTGGCTGCTGTCCAGTGACAACATCAACCGTCCCAAGGACGAGCTCGACCTGCTGATGAAGATCATCGAGGACGTGGTCCAGGAGCTCGTGGCTGACGGATGGCATATCAAACCCATGGGAGCGCTTGATCTCCTGCCCGATCACACGGCCCGTGTCCTGAAAAACGCAAAAGAAGAGACATCACACCGTCCGGGTTTGATTGTGAACGTTGCCGTTGGGTATGGAGGAAGGCGTGAGATCGCTGATGCGGTGCGCTCCCTTCTCCAGGAGCACGCCAGCAAGGGCGCTAGCATCGAGGACCTCGTGGAGGTCCTCGATGTCGAGCACATCGCGGAGCATCTCTACACGCGCGGTCAGCCCGACCCGGACCTTGTCATCCGGACCTCGGGAGAGCAGCGGCTGTCCGGCTTCCTGCTCTGGCAGAGCGCCCACTCCGAGTTCTACTTCTGCGAGGCCTACTGGCCTGACTTCCGCAGAGTCGATTTCCTGCGGGCTCTCCGCTCATATGCCGCGCGGCACCGACGGTACGGATCCTAAAACAGGACATGAACACCCTCTTGCGGACAGGCTTGTCCTGTTGGAAGGCGGGTATTCAGGACGTACCGTAACAAGTAGGCGGGCGAAGCCCGTCTACTCCGGAGAGGGCCCACCTTTGCGTCACGACCTGCCAAGGAGGGCCGGTCACCGGTGCCTCCTCGGCGAGCCGAGAGCGTGGTCCCGGGTCCGGTCCGCATCCCAGCTCATGGCAGGGCGCCCCCAATGGCGCCCGGGGGAGAACGCGTGGCAAACCCTTCGTCCTCACCCACGTCGCCGGTCACCAATCGGCGTACGTACGTCCTGGACACCTCGGTCCTTCTGGCGGATCCGGCGGCGATCAGTCGCTTCGCCGAGCACGAGGTGGTCCTCCCGATCGTCGTCATCACCGAGTTGGAGGGCAAACGCCATCATCCAGAGCTCGGATACTTCGCGCGTAAGGCGCTGAGGTCCCTCGACGACCTGAGGGTGACACATGGGCGGCTGGACGAGCCCATGCCGATCGGCGAGGGCAGCATCCGGGTGGAGCTCAACCACAGCGATCCGTCGATCCTTCCCGTCGGCTTCAGGCTTGGCGACAACGACACCCGCATCCTGACCGTGGCGCGCACGCTCGCCGCCGAGGGACACGACGTGGTGCTGGTCTCCAAGGATCTGCCGATGCGGATCAAGGCCGCGTCGATCGGCCTGGCCGCGGAGGAGTACCGCGCCGAACTGGCCCCCGTCGAGTCGGGCTGGACGGGTATGGCCGAGCTCCAGGTGACCACCGAGGACGTCGAGACGCTCTTCGAGCACGGCACCGTCGAGCTTCCCGAGGCCCGTGACCTGCCGACCCACACCGGTCTGCGGCTGCTGTCCAGCCGGGGCTCGGCGCTGGGCCGGGTGCTGCCGGACAAGTCGGTGCGCCTGGTGCGCGGCGACCGGGAGATCTTCGGCCTGCATGGACGCTCGGCCGAGCAGCGCATCGCGCTCGACCTGCTGATGGACCCCGAGGTCGGCATCGTCTCGATGGGCGGCAGGGCGGGCACCGGCAAGTCCGCGCTGGCCCTCTGCGCGGGCCTTGAGGCGGTCCTGGAGCGCCGCCAGCACCGCAAGGTCATCGTCTTCCGCCCGCTGTACGCCGTCGGCGGCCAGGACTTGGGCTACCTGCCCGGCTCGGAGAACGAGAAGATGGGCCCGTGGGCCCAGGCCGTCTACGACACCCTGGGCGCGATCACCACGCCCGAGGTGATCGAGGAGGTCATCGACCGGGGCATGCTCGAGGTGCTCCCGCTCACCCACATCCGCGGACGCTCCCTGCACGACGCCTTCGTGATCGTGGACGAGGCGCAGTCGCTGGAGCGCGGGGTGCTGCTCACCGTGCTGAGCCGGATCGGCGCCAACTCCAGGGTCGTGCTCACCCACGACATCGCCCAGCGCGACAACCTGCGGGTCGGCAGGCACGACGGCGTGGTCGCGGTGGTGGAGAAGCTCAAGGGCCATCCGCTGTTCGCCCATGTCACGCTGACCCGCTCCGAGCGCTCGCCGATCGCCGCGCTGGTCACCGAGATGCTGGAGGACGTCACGCTGTAGCCGCGAGGCCGAGTGTGATCACGGGGGGAGCCGCACTCCTTTGGCCGCGAGGTCGCGGTACTCGAAGCAGGTGTGCTCCCCCCACGTCTCCGGCTTTCCGGGGAACAGCCGGGTCACCTCGACGCTCCAGATGCTCTCCTGCTTGTTCTGCCGGATGGTGCAGGTGATCTGGGCGAGTCCCTTCCTGGACATCTCGCCCCCGCCCGTGACGATCACGCTCAGCCGGTAGCCGAGGTTGCCCGAGGGGTCGTTGCGCTGGTTGTCGTCGTGGTACCTGGTGGTCTCGGTGCCGTGGTGGCTGAAGTCGTTGAGCGCGCTGGTCAGGCCCTCCCTCGGCAGCTTGCCCTCCCTGAACAGGGTGTCGATGATGTTCTTCGCGGAGTCGGAGCTCACCGGGATCTTCTTGGGCACCAGGCGGCCGTCGCGGAGCAGGTAGATCGTCACCCACGTGGGGCTGTAGCTGATCACCGGGGGGCGGGCCAGATCCCGCACCTCGGTCGGGTCGATCCCGCACGCGCCGGCCGTCAGGACGATCGCGAGCAGGCACGCGAACCGTCTCGTGGCCCGTGCCGCGCTCCGCCGCGCCGTACCCCGTCCCGTGCTTCGCCGTCCCGCGCTCCGTCCGGCGTTCTGTCCCGTGTTCCGGGCGGCGTCCCGTCCCGTACCGCCCCGTCCTGTGCCCTGAGCCATGTTCCCGTCCGTGTTCCGAGCCGTGCCGCGCCCCGTGTGCCGTCTCATGCCGGGGGCAGCCAGACCGTGAAGAGCGTCCCGGGATCCTGCGTGCGCACCGAGATCGTGCCGCCGTGCAGGTGGGCGTTGGCCCGCGCGATGGACAGGCCGAGACCGCTGCCGTCCCCCCTGGCCCCGGCCTTGTAGAAGCGGTTGAACACATGGGGCAGATCAGACGGCGGAATGCCCTTGCCGTGGTCGCGCACCTTCACCTCCAGCCCGTTGGGCGTGCTGCGGGCCGTCACCACGACGGGGGGCTCGCCGTGGCGCAGGGCGTTGCCCACCAGGTTCGCCAGGATCACGTCGAAGCGCCGGGGGTCGAGGCAGAAGGCGAGTCCCTGCGGCACGTTCACCCGCACCCGGTCCAGCCAGCCCCGCACCTCCAGGCAGTCGCAGATCGCGTCGGCGACGTTCACGGTGTCCAGGTGCAGCGTAGCCGTACCCGAGTCGAACCGGCTCGCCTCGATGAGCTGCTCGACCAGGGTCCGCAACCGTCCGATCTCCCGCAGCACCAGCCGTACGGCCGCCGCCGGCTCCTCGGGCAGCCGGTCGGCCTCCTCGGAGAGCATGTCGGTCACCGCGGTCATCGCGGTCAGCGGGGTCCTCAGCTCGTGGGACACGTCGGCCACGAAACGCCGGGACATCGCCTCCAGCGCGCGCAGCTCGGACACGCTCCGCTCCAGGGCGGCGGCCGTGTCGTTGAACGTCGCGGTCAGCTCGGCCAGCTCGTCCTGGCCGTGCACGGGCAGACGGGTGTCCAGGTGACCGGCGCCGAGCGCGCGGGCCGCCGAGCCGAGCCTCCTGACCGGGAGCAGCACACTCCTGGCCGACAGCAGCGCCACCGTGAGCGCGATGAACAGCATCGCGACCCCCGCCGCCGCCAGCGGCTGGCGCAGGTCGTTCAGGAGCTGCTCCTCGTCGGACAGGGGGGTGAACACGAAGACGGTCATGCCGGTCGGCTGGGCCGTGTGGATCGGCTCGATCCGCCACACCGGGGTGCCGATGATCAGCCACATCCGCCCGTTGATCCGCTGGCGTTTGATCGCCATCCGGTGGTCGGCCCCGGCGACGAGGTCGGCGGGGACGTCGCCCATGCCGAAGTTGCCGTCGGGGTAGGTGTAGTCCGCGTAGGGGGCGACGCGGTCCTTGTAGCGGACGACCACCATCCCGTTCGGCCTGCGCAGGCTCTTCTGCAGCCCGCCGATCTCGGTGTCGGTCGGTGGCCTCTCTCCCAGCCAGACCGCGTCGATGGGCACCTTGATGCCCTCCAGGGTGTCGCGCACGTCGTTCACGGCCACCTGCTCGGCCCGTGAGATCACGCGGGTTTTGACGAGCTCGTAGCCGATGCCCGCGACCAGCGCGGAGGCCGAGACCGCGATCAGGGTGATGGTGATGACCAGGCGTCCGCGCAGGCCGGTGTAGATCCGTCTCACGGCGGGTTGAACCGGTAGCCGAAGCCGCGCACCGTGTGGATGAACTCGGGCTCGGCGGGCACCGCCTCGATCTTGGCGCGGACCCGCTGGACGCAGGCGTCGACCAGCCGGGAGTCTGCGACGTGGGTGTGGTCCCACACGGCCCGCAGCAGGTATCTGCGGTTGAGGACCTGGCCGGGGTGGCGGACCAGTTCGAGCAGCAGCCGCAGCTCGGTCGGGGTCAGGTGGACCTCCCGGCCGGCCAGCGAGACCTTGAGCGCCCCCCGGTCGACGACCAGGTCGCCGAAGGTGATGCGGTCGGAGGCCACCGACTCGACCCGGCGCAGGACCGCGCGGATCCTGGCGTCCAGCACGCGGGGCTCGACCGGCTTGATCACGTAGTCGTCGGCCCCGGCCTCCAGCCCCACGACCACGTCGAGGTCGTCACCCCTGGCCGTCAGGAGGATCACCGGGAGCTGGTCCAGCTTCCTGATGCGGCGGCACACCTCGACCCCGTCGATTCCGGGCAGCATGACGTCCAGGACGACGATCTCCGGGCGCCGTGACCGGATGTGGTCGAGCGCCTCCTCACCGCTGCCGTAGGAGGTCACGGTGTGCCCCTGACGACTCAATGCCAGCTCAAGCCCGGTGCGGACCGAGGGGTCGTCTTCGACGAGAAGGATGCCAGCCACGCGGTCATTATTGTTGCAATGCCCGATAGCGCCCGCCACGTCACGAAACTGTGACGTGGGCTGCGCGAGATCAGGACGCTGTTCTGCGAGGCTGGCACGGACTCCTCCTCCGGCACAGGGGCACGGCGGAACGGGTCGCATCGAAAAAATGTGATTAAAGTCACATCCACCCGCCAAAGCTCAGGAAAGACCATGTAACCAGGCAGTAGGTCGCGAAAAGACCGACGGACGCCCCGCCGACCGCCGACGAAGTCTCTCGTTCAGGTTGCGGACCACCCCCCTGTCCACGGCAAGCTCATAGGTCGTGAGTTCAGGATCGCCAGACTTGAAGGAGCGTTCGGCTCCCCGCCCCCGTCGTACGGCCCGGCAGCCCGAGGCGGCCAAGGCGAAGAGATGGCTGACCCCCAAGCGCGCCATCATCCTCGGCACGACAGCCGTCATCGTCGTGGGCGGCGGAGGCTTCACCGTCCACACCGCGATCCAGAACGCCTCCGCGCCGCCATCGTCGTCCGCGCTCTCCCTGAACGACATGGCGAACATGTTCGGCGGCGGAGACCCGTTCGGGCAGGACCCCAAGGACGACATCCTGAAGGCCCAGGCGGCCCAGGCCATCAAGGCCGACCGGCTGGAGGCCGCGCGCGAGGACCGCGACCCGCTCGACCCCATCGAGATCCCCAAGGAGGCGCCGGGCGGCGGCGGCTTCGACCCCAAGCAGCTCCCGCCGGGGACCTCCAACCCGACGGGCAACAAGGCCGTCGGCAAGCAGATGCTGGAGGCCCGTGGCTGGGGCGACCAGTGGGGCTGCCTGGAGAAGCTCTGGACGAAGGAGAGCGGCTGGAACGAGCGGGCGATGAACCGCTACAGCGGCGCCTACGGCATCCCGCAGTCGCTCCCCGGGCACAAGATGGCCAGCGCGGGCGCCGACTGGCAGACCAGCGCGGCCACCCAGATCGAATGGGGCCTCGGATACATCAAGGGGCGTTACGGCACGCCTTGTGGTGCTTGGAGCCATTCCCAGGCCACGGGCTGGTACTGAGACTCCAAGAGTCGGCAAGTCCCGCCGCCTCCGGGGCGGGAACATCGCACGCTTGGCCGTATGGATGTGAAGGTCAGTGTCGTGGTACCGGTTCACAACCCCGGTGACACGGCCGACGCGTGTATCCGTTCGGTGCTGGAGCAGTCGATGGCCCCGGAGGAATACGAGGTCATCTTCGCCGACGACGGATCGGACGACGGGATCCAGCTGCGTCTCGACGCCGTCGCCGCCCTCCGGTCCAACGTGCGTGTCCTCCACATCGGGCGGACCGGCTCGCCGATGCGCGGCCGCAACGTCGCGATGGCGGTCGCCAGGGGCGAGTACGTGTACCTGCTCGACCAGACCGACCGCCTGGAGCGGGCCGCCCTGGAGCGGATGTACGCGCGCGCCGTCGAGACCGACGCCGACATCCTCATCGGGCGGCTGGTCGACGGCCAGTCGCCGCCCTCCAAGGTCTTCGACCGCAACCGGGACCGCGCCGGCCTCCTCCGGGACCGGCTGCTCACCCTGCCGACCCCGCACAAGCTCTACCGCAGGGCGTTCCTGGACGCCGAGGCGCTGGCCTTCACCGACCCCGGCGGAATCCTGGCCGAGCAGACCTTCGTGACGCGCGCCTACCTGAGGGCCAAGGGCATCGCCGTCCTCGCCGACCACGTCTGCTGTCACCTCGGGGAGCGCTCGGAGCCGCCGGGCGACCCCTACGTCCACGGCGCCGAGTTACGCGAGCTCCTCGACGTCGTCGACTACGAGGTGCCTCCCGGGCTCCTGCGCGACCGGATCTACGCGCACTGGTTCCGCGCCGCCGTACTGCGGCGCTTCGCGGGAAGAGCGTTCGTGCTGTCCTCCAGGGACAGGGCGGCCACCTTCACGACCCTGCGCGAGCTGGTCGTCCAGCGCTTCCCCCCGCACCTCGACCGCTACCTGCCCGTCCACCTGCGCGTGCGCGCGGCGCTGCTGCGCGCGGGCAGGCTCGACCAGCTCATCGTGCTCGCACAGGTCATGCGCGGCACCCGCCTGCGGGCCGAGCTCAACGAGGTCCTCTGGGAGGACGGCGCGTTCACCATGGGGCTCAGCGTGGAGATCGTCCGCGCGGGGGGCGATCCGGTGCGCTTCGTCCCCTACGGCGAGGACGGCCTGATCTGGGAGCCTCCGATCCCCCTCGACGGGCTCGCCCTCCCGCCGGAGCAGGCCGACGTCACCCACGCCGCCTCCCGGGCCAGGTTCGAGGTCTACATCAGGCACGAGGAGACCGGGCACATCTACTTCCTGCCGGTGACCTGCTCGATGACGCGCAGCCGGCACCGCAACGGGATCAGGCTCCAGGTCACCGGCCGGGCCAGGCTCGACGCGGCGACCGCCGCGCTCGGCCGCCCGCTGCCCTCGGGCCTGTGGGAGATCCACGTGCGCATGTACGGCGGAGCCCACCAGGCCCGCGCCCGGGTCACCGGGACCCCGCTGAACTGCACGGGAACGCTGGCCAACCACTCCGGCCGCCTGGTCATCCCCTGGTGGTCCGACCAGGGGGAGCTGGGCGTCTGCGTCGAACCCCGTTCGTTCGCCGAGTCGATCGTGCTGGTCTCCCCGGGGGCGACGGTCACCCCGCAGCGCGACCACGTCTTCGTCGTCGTGCCGGTGCCGTACGTGCCGCCGAGCGGCGGGCCGACCGCCGAGCTGGTGCTGCGCAGGGCGGCGCGCGGGGAGCACGAGATCTGCGCGCCCGCGCTGGTCGAGCCGGGCGTGCCGGGGCAGCTCGCGGGGCGGCTGGTGGCCAAGGTCCCGACCCGGAGGATCTACCGCGAGGGCTTCCTCGCGCCGGGCGACTGGCGGCCGTTCTTGCGGGTCGAGGACCGGGAGGTCGGGCTCCGCTTCAAGATCGGAATGAGCTTCGGCGGGCGGGTCGAGGTCCACGCCTCCGCCGCCGCCAGACGGTCCGTGCTCCGTTACCCGCTGCTCAAACGCGTCGCGTTGCGGATCCCGGGGATCCGCAGGGCGGTCCGGGTCGCCAGGAGCGCGCAGCGGCGTTATCTGCCGGACTGAGGCCCGCGGGCGGATCGTCACCCGCGGGCTCCGCCGGTTCCGAGAGGTGCTTCGGCGCGGGGCCTCGCCGCCTCTCACGGGCGGTCCGGCGCGGGGGCGCGCCGGTCCGGTCCGGGAGGCGGGGTTGGCGGGGGCCGGCAGGGGCCGGTGGAGGTTGGCGGGGTTACCGGCCGCCGAGCCTGTGGAGCCGCAGGGCGAGCTGAACCTCCAGAGCCCTGTCCGGTGCCTGCCAACCGGCGCCGAGGAGCTGTGCGACCCGTTCAAGGCGCTGCGTGACGGTGTTGACGTGGATGTGGAGGGCCTCGGCCGTACGGGAGAGCGAGCCGCCGGTTCCGAAGTAGGCGGTGAGCGTGCGCACCAGCGAGGTCCCCCTCCGGGCGTCGTAGTCGAGCACCGGCCCGAGCACCGAGTCGAGGAACGTCCCGATGTCGCGCCCGTCGCCGACGAGCAGTCCGACGAACCCCAGCTCGGCGGCGCTCGCGCCCTCTCCCGCCCTGCCCAGGGTCACCAGCGCGTCGGCGCAGCGCCGCGCCTCCCGGTGGGCCGCCGCGACCTCGGCCGGGCCGCGCACCGGACCGCAGGCGCCCGCGGTCGCGGGACGGCCGAGGGAGGCGCTCAACTCGGAGGCCACCCGTCCGGCGAGCCTGCCCGGCTCGTCGCCGGGCAGCAGCAGCACCACCTCGTCCCCGCGCTGGGCGGCGAGACCGTGGTGCAGCGCGGCCTGGGAGGAGGCCCAGAACCCGGCGCGCTCCCGTCCGCCCTCGTGCCGGGCGACGACCACGACGTGGCCCGCCTCCAGGTCGACCCCGACCCGCCGGGCCCGCTCGGCCAGGCCGTCCAGGGCGGGGCGGGAGATCAGGTCGTCCAGCAGCTCGCCCCTGACGCGCCCCTCCGCCTCGGCGACCGTACGGCGGAACAGCATCAGCAGCGCGGTGACGAGCGCGGCCCGTTCGAGGATGCGCTGGTCGGTGTCCGCGACCCGATCCTCGGCCCGCAGCACGAGCGTGCACAGCGGCTCGGCCCCCACGTCCACGGACGCGACGAGCAGGTTCCCCCTCCTGACCGTACGGCCCAGCGCCCGGGACGACCGCGCCGCCTCGGCGACCACGGCCGCGACCGTCTCGCCCCCGGGCAGGCCGGCCTCCAGCTCGCCCGCGTCCCCGGCGATCGGCCGCCCGGCGTCGTCCAGCACGACCAGCGAGCCGCCGAGCACCTCGGTCACCACCGCGGCGACGTCCTCGATCCCGCCGCCGCGCAGCACCAGCCCGGTCATCCTGTCGTGCGCGAGCGCCGCCTGCTCCACGGCCCTGCTGTGCGCGCTCACCCGCAGGTTGGCCTCGCTGAGCTCCTCCAGGGCGTTCCTGGTCTCCTGCAACAGCCGGGCGTTGTCGATCGCCACCGCCGCGTGCGCGGCCAGCGAGCCCAGAAGCACCACCTCGTCCTGGGTGAACGGCCGTACGCTCCGGTTGGCCGCGAACAGCACCCCGATGACCCGCGTGCCGATCTTGAGCGGCACCCCCAGGATGGCGACGAGCCCCTCTTCGAGCACGGCGTCGTCGATGTCGGCCTTGTGGCGGAAACGCTCGTCGGCGAAGTAGTCGGCCGTCGAGTACGGCGTGCCGGTCTGGGCCACCAGCCCGCCGAGACCGGAGCCCATGGCCAGCCTGAGCGCCCTGAACTTGGCCGAGACCGAACCGTCGGTTACCCGCATCCAGGTGTCGCCCCGTTCGGGGTCGTGCAGCGTCATGTAGGCGGCGTCGGTGCCCAGCAACTGCCTGGCCCGGCGCACGATGGCCTCGAGCACGGCGTCCAGGTCCCGTAGGCCGGCCAGGTCGCTCGCGGTGTCGAACAGCGCGGACAGCTCCGCCTCACGCTTGGCCCTGCGCCGCAGCAGCGCCCGCACCCTCAGCGCGGTGAGCTTGGCCTCCTCCAGTTCGGCCAGCGCCGCCGCGTCGGCCCCCGCGCTCCTAGCGGCCAGGACGGGTCCCTCGAACTCGACCGCCGACGCCTCCCTGGCCAGTAGTTCGAGGAAGACACGCGCGCTCATGCCGTCCATTGTCCCGCTCGCGCGGTGCCCGTCCCGCTCGTGTCCCGTCCGGCGGCCTCGGCGACCCGCTCGGCGGTCCTGGCGGCTCGCCCGGCGGGCGCGGCCACCCGGGTGGCCCGGTGCCCGTCCGGTGGTGTCAGCGGGCCGTCCAGCCCCCGTCCACGGGCAGGGACGTTCCGGTGACGAACGAGCCGTGCGGGCCGCACAGGTAGGCGACGAGCTCGGCCACCTCCTCCGGCTCGATCAGCCGTTTGATCGCGGCGGGGGCGAGCATGATCCGCTCGACGACCTCGTCCCTGCCGACGCCGTGGCTCGCGGCCTGGTCGTCGATCTGCCTGTCCACCAGGGGAGTGCGGACGTAGGCGGGGTTCACGCAGTTGGAGGTGACGCCGTGCGCCGCCCCTTCCAGGGCGATGACCTTCGACAGCCCTTCGAGCGCGTGCTTGGCGGTGACATACGCGGACTTGTACGGCGAGGCGCGGAGGCCGTGGATCGACGAGACGTTGACGATCCGTCCCCAGCCGCGCTCGTACATCCCCGGCAGTACCGCCCTGACCAGCCGGAACGGCGCCTCGACCATGACCTTGAGCATCTTGGCGAAGACCTCCGGCGGGAACTCCTCGATCGGCGCCACGTGCTGGAACCCCGCGTTGTTCACCACGATGTCCACGTCCGCGGGGATCGCGTCCACGAAGTCCGGCGCCGACAGGTCCGCGACCACCGGCGTCCCGGAGACCTCCCCGGCCACCGCGGCCGCGG
Organism: Streptosporangium sp. NPDC051022; assembly: GCF_040683035.1. Classification (NCBI taxonomy): domain Bacteria; kingdom Bacillati; phylum Actinomycetota; class Actinomycetes; order Streptosporangiales; family Streptosporangiaceae; genus Streptosporangium; species Streptosporangium sp. NPDC051022. The sequence continues at coordinate 26,044 of NZ_JBFBCF010000035.1, forward strand.
CTCCGGCGTCCACGTCGACCACCACCACGTGCGCCCCCGCGGCGGCCAGCCGACGCGCGCACGCGCGCCCGATCCCACTACCCGCCCCGGTCACCACGGCCCGTCGTCCCGCTAGGTCACTCATGGTCCGAATCTAGGCAACGTCCCGAATCCCCGCCCATGTCGGCCCTCGACACACTCCACCCCCGGGCTATGTGCCCCGGCCGGGGCGGCGTTCCCGGGGCGGGGGGATCCGCGGCGCGGGCGTCAGCGGACGGGGTAGCGGATGATGGTCCGAACCTTCTCCGGCGCCGTGCGCCGCCAGTCCGACAGGTAGATCTCGTGGTGCCTTCCCGCGACCGTCAGGCCCTGCTCGGCGACGAACCTCATCAGCCTCTCCACCGTCGGGGGCTCCTCGCTGAAGGGGCCCGTGTGCAGGATCTGGGCTGACCTGCCCTCGGCCGACGTCTCCAGCCGTACGCCGTCGACCCGAGCGGAGGGTTTCCTGCTCCGTACGGTGTTCACCGCCCGCTCCACCATCTCGGGGGTGACCTGCTCCGGCTGGGGGATGAGGGAGGTCCACCGCATGGACGTCAGATCCGCGGGATCCCCGTCCCACTGTCCTTCGAGGGGGGCGACCGAGTAGGTCAGGATCGGCTTCAGCTCGGCGCGGATCGCGTAGGCGACGCCGTACATGCCCTCGATGGTGCTCAGGTACAGCGGGTCGGAGGGGGCGCTCGCGCCGTCCGCCATGAGGCAGGGCAGGTCGGGGACGTCGACGAGGGCCGGGGCCGCCGTGGCGGCGTAGAGGTCGCGGTGAATCTTCTTCATGCCGCCAGCCTGGACTCTCCCCCGGAGGGAGAGTCCAGGCCGGTGCGGCGGCGGGCCGCCGGGACGGTCAGACGGTGACGGGGTAGGTCAACGCGAGCTCGTCGCCGGGAAGGCCGCGAATGCCCCAGTTGACCTGCGGCGATTCGATGATCACAATTTCCAGGTCCTCCGGGGCGAGGCCGAGCCGCTCCCGAGCCCTGGTGAAAAGGGTGCGGATCAGGTCGCGCTTGGCCTGGTCCGACCGGCCCTGGAAACAGATGATCTCCACGATGAGGTAGCGCTCGCTTCGCTGCGGGCAGACGAGATCCTCGGCGTCCAGCAGCAGGAAACGGTGGAACCGCTTCTCGGGAGGGAGCCGCCACACCTCGGTCAGACACTCCTGCACGGTGTCGGAGACCTCTTGACGCCTGTCCGCCCAGACCTCACGACGACCGTAGAACTTGATCTGCGTCATGGTTCAGGCTCTCACAGGGCCGTCCCTCCCGAGGGCGGCCGGGTCATGGAGAGCACGTCGAGCAGGGCGTCGAGCTGTTCCTCGGTGAGGGTGCCGTTGGCGATGTGGCCGCGTTCGACGACGACCTCCCTGATGGTCTTGCGCTCGGTCAGGGCCTGCTTCGCGATCTTGGCGGCCTCCTCGTAGCCCACGTGCCGGTTGAGCGGCGTGACGATCGACGGGGACGACTCGGCGTACTCCAGCAGGCGGTCGGTGTTGGCGGTGATGCCGTGGACGCAGCGGTCGGCCAGCAGCCGGGAGACGTTGGCCAGCAGCCGGATGGACTCCAGCACGTTGCGGGCGATGACCGGCAGCGTCACGTTGAGCTCGAAGTTGCCCGAGGCGCCGGCGAAGGCGATGGCCGCGTCGTTCCCGATGACCTGGGCCGCGACCATGCAAACGGCTTCGGGGACGACCGGGTTGACCTTGCCGGGCATGATCGACGACCCGGGCTGGAGGTCGGGAAGGTTGATCTCACCGAGCCCCGTGCGAGGCCCCGACCCCATCCAGCGAAGATCGTTCGCGATCTTGTTGAGCGACACGGCGACGGTGCGGAGCTGGCCTGACAGCTCCACGACGGCGTCCCGGGCCCCCTGGGCCTCGAAGTGGTCGGGAGCCTCGGAGAACGGCAGTCCGGTGGCCTCCCGGAGCTTCTCGATGACCTTGGCGGCGAAGCCGGGCGGAGTGTTGATCCCGGTCCCGACGGCCGTACCGCCCAGCGGCAGCTGGACCAGGTGGGGGATCGCGCCGCGCACCCGGGAGATGGCGTTGTCGATCTGGGTCGCGTAGCCGCCGAACTCCTGGCCGAGCGTCACCGGGGTCGCGTCCATCAGGTGCGTACGGCCGGACTTGACCACCTGCTCGAACTGCAGCGACTTGTTCCGCAGCGCGGTGGCCAGGTGCCTCAGGGAGGGGATCAGGTGGTAGGTCACCTCGGTCGTCGCGGCGACGTGGATGGAGGTGGGGAACACGTCGTTCGAGGACTGGGAGGCGTTGACGTGGTCGTTGGGGTGGACGGGACGGCCCAGGCGCCCCTCGGCGAGGGTGGCGATCACCTCGTTGGCGTTCATGTTGGAGGAGGTGCCCGAACCGGTCTGGAAGACGTCGACGGGGAACTCGCCGTCCCACTCGTTCTCCGCCACGTCCGTCGCCGCCTCGGCGATCGCCTCGGCCATCTCCTTGTCGAGCACCCCGAGCTCGGCGTTGACCTCGGCGGCGACCGCCTTGATCAGGCCGAGCGCGGCGATGTGCGGACTCTCCAGACCACGTCCCGAGACGGGAAAGTTCTCCACGGCCCGCTGGGTCTGCGCCCGCCACTTGGCGCTCGCCGGAACCCGCACGTCACCCATCGAGTCATGTTCGATCCGAAACTCGCTCATGGATCCAGTCTGCGTCCTGCCCCCCGAAGACCGGATCCACCCCGGAAATCCCTTTCCCGGCTCGCCCCTTCCCCGGCTGAACGGCTCATCCACCGCGCCGGGGCCGGTGAGGTGTCAGGTGAGGGCCGCGACCGCCAGGATGATGATCACCACCAGGGCGAGGGCCGCCACTCCCATGAGGACGAGCATGCCGACGCGGCTCCCGGACGGGGACGCCTTCTGGGCGGGCCGGCCGTTCTGACCGTTCTGGCCGTTCTGGCCCGCGATGGCGAACAGGTCGGTTCCCAGCCCCGGGGAGGAGTACGGGTGACCTCCGGCGGCTCCCATGGGCCGCCGGGGATCCTGCGGCGCCGGTCCCGAGGGTCCCGGATGTCCCGGCGGTCCCGGGGGGAAGGCGTGCGGCGCCGTGTCCGCGTACTCGTGTGCCTCCGGGGGGAGGAGTCCCTGTGCCCGGTGGCCCGTCGGGACCTCGGGGGAGCCGGGGCGCATGGCGACCGGAGTGCCGAGCCCCTGGGGACCGGAGGGGCCGCGCTGCCCGGCGACCGGTGTTCCCGGCCACGACTCGTCCGGCTGTCCCGGACGCGCGTTCATCGGCGGGGCTCCGGCCGCTGCGGCGGGGGAGTCCGGAATCGGGACCGGGCGTGCGGACGGCGGAGTGCCCGGACCCGGAGGCAGGCGGAGGCCGCCCTTGGGGCGGATGACCAGCACGGTGCGGTTGGCGTCGAACTCCTCGTCCGTCGCGGCAGTGTCCTCCCCGGCCGGCGACGCGGGAGCCGGCGATGTGGACGTGCCCCGGGGAGCCGTCGGTGCGGCGGGTCCGACGGAGTTCGCGGGCTCGGCGGTCGTGGCGGTCGCGGTGGTCGCGGTGGTCGCGGCGAAAGAGGCCGACGGGGCGGAGGCGGCCGGTGCGGGCTCGGGTGTCGCACCCGCGGACGCCGCGGACGCCGCGGACGCCGCGGGCTCGGCGGGTGTGGCCGTGGCGGTCGACGGGGTGTCGGCCACGGTCCTGAGCATCGCGATCGCCTGCGTGTGCGACGGCCGTACCTGGTAGTTCCGCTCCAGGAGCTGTTCGAGCACCGGACGCAGCGGCCCGGCCTGGGTCGGGGGGTCGGCCTTGTCGGTCATCAGCGCGGCCAGGGTCTCGGCCACCGAGGACCGCTCGAAGGCGGGACGGCCCTCGACCGCGAAGTACAGCGTGGCGCCGAGCGACCACAGGTCGGACTCGGGCCCGGTGTGCTCTCCGCGGGCCCGTTCGGGCGCCGTGTAACCGGGGGAGCCGATCACCATGCCGGTCTTGGTGAGGCTGCTGTCCCCCTCGGCCTTGGCGATGCCGAAGTCCGTGAGGACCACCCGGCCGCTCTCGGTGATCAGTACGTTGCCAGGTTTGACGTCGCGGTGGAGCACGCCCTGGTCGTGGGCGGCGCGCAGCGCCCCCAGCAGATCCACCCCGATCTCGGCGACGAGGCGGGGCGGCAGCGGCCCCTCCTCCTCGATCACCTGCTCCAGAGAGCGCGCCTGCACGAGCTCCATGATGATCCAGGGGCTGCCGTCCTCGACGATCGCGTCGTGGACGGTGGCCACGGAGGGATGGCTGATGCGGGCAGCCGTACGACCCTCACGGATCATGCGCTCCCGAAGTTCGGCGCGTTGTGCCTCGCTGAGCCCGGGTTCCTGACGGATCTCTTTGATCGCGACCTCGCGGCCGAGGGAACGGTCGTGGGCACGCCAAACCGTTCCCATCGTCCCCCGGCCGAGCGGTGCGATCAGCTCGTAGCGGTCAGCGAGCACGCGCGTCTGCTGTTCCGGCATGAGAAGAAGATAGCGATTCTTTCTTGAAGCTCGCTTTATCCTCGCTTGCGAAGCTCCTTGGGCCACAGGAGACGCGGGAGTACCAACCGGATGAACGGTGTGATGAACCGCATGAGGGGGTGCGGTTCCGGGGCCCGCTCGACCGGCTTGCGGTGCACGCCCTCGGCCGGACGGCGGTGCACACGAGGCTGCGGCACCGGGGTCGGCGCGGGAGCGGGAATGAGCGGGGGCGGCAACATCGGCGCCGAGCCCGCGCGGTGCAGCCCGCGGTGCTGCGGGCGGCGGTTGAACGAGGGGACGGCGATCGTCGCGGTGTTCCTGCCGGTCCTGCCCGGAGTCCTGGAGAGCGGCTCCTCGGCGGCCCCGCCCGCCGCGACGCGGGCGAGCATCATCGAGGCGCGTACCGCGTCGAGCCGGGCCGCCGGGTCGATCATGAGCAGGCCCCGCAGCACCGGGGTCAGCGGTCCGGCCTTCTCCATCGGGATCGGCTCGCCGCTGGTCAGCGCGGCCAGCGCGGCGGCGGCCGTACGGCGGCCGTGCAGGCCCCGGCCCTCGACGGCGGTGTAGAGGGTCGCGCCGAGCGACCACAGGTCGGCGGAGGGGGTGGCCTTGGCGCCGAGCACGCGTTCGGGGGCGATGTATCCGGCCGATCCCAGCACGATGCCCGCCTGGGTGATCGACACGTCGCCTTCGAGCGCGGCCAGGCCGAAGTCGGTGAGCACCGCCCGCTCGTTGGTCACCAGGACGTTGCTGGGCTTCACGTCGCGGTGCAGGATCCCCTTGGCGTGCACCGCCCGCAGCGCGCCCAGGACCTGACGTCCGATCTCGGCCGCCTCACGCGGCGGCAGCGGCCCCCGGTCCTGCAGGAGCTGCTCCAGCGACCTGGCGCGGAGCAGCTCCATCACGATCCAGGGGCGCTCGTCCTCGGTGACGACGTCGAAGACGGTGATGACCGAGGGGTGGGCGACCATCGCGGTCGCCCGTCCCTCGCGCTCGGTCCTGGCGCACAACTCCGCCCGCAGTTCCTCGTCGAGGACGAGGGGCAGCCGCACTTCCTTGACCGCCACCTCACGGTCGAGCAACTCGTCGTGCGCTCGCCAGACGGTGCCCATGCCGCCGCGCCCAACCGGCTCGGAAAGCCGATAGCGCGCTGCAAGAAGGTATCCGGACGGCGCACGCATGTGGGGCAGCTTACCTATTTGCGTAATGCGACCAGTAGAGACCGGGCCGAAACTTCTTGCGATCTTCGGTCAGATTTTCGTGCTCGTCACTGTTGAGAAGCGCTGCGTTACATCATTCCAGTTGACCAGGCTCCACAACTTCTCGACGTAGTCGGGACGCACGTTGCGGTACTGCAGATAGTAGGCGTGCTCCCAGGCGTCGAAGACCAGTAGCGGGGTGGTGTTGATGCCGACGTTGCCGTGGTGGTCGTAGACCTGCTCGACGACCAGGCGGCGGCTGAGCGGCTCCCAGGCCAGGATGCCCCAGCCCGAGCCCTGCACCCCGGCGGTCGCGGTGGTCAGCTGCTTCTGGAAGGCCTCGAACGAGCCGAAATGCTCGTCGATGGCCGCGGCCAGCTCCCCGTCGGGGCGGTCGCCGCCGTCGGGGGAGAGGTTCTGCCAGAAGATCGAGTGCAGCACGTGGCCGGAGAGGTTGAAGGCGAAGGTCTTCTCCAGGCCGACCAGGCCGCCGAACTCGCTCTTGTCACGCGCCTCGGCCAGCCGCTCCAGGGTGTCGTTGGCGCCCTTGACGTAGGCGGCGTGGTGCTTGGAGTGGTGCAGTTCCAGGATCTCGCCCGTGATCGCGGGCTCCAGCGCCGCGTAGTCGTAGGGCATGTCAGGCAGGGTGTACTCGCCCATGAGGGTCTACCTCCTCGTAGATCAATGCTCAGTCGGACACTATTGCAACTCATATGCATGTGCATCAGACCTGCGACCTAGGTCTCTCAGCTATTGCGAATAGTTCGCAACTGCATCATGATGGCAGAGTCAGCTGGTCCTGAGGGGGTCTCGCGCAGCCCGGACCGGTCCGCGGCGTGGGTTCGGCGACCACGACGTCCGAGCCGGTTCACGCGGAGGCGTTCGCACCGCCGCCGCGGCGCGAGACTCCCGATCACGTTCGCCCCCGGGCCTGCCGCCCGGCTTGAGGTGCGGGGATCGGCTCGCGTGGCTCGTCAGGGGTGTTCAGATGCGCTGTGGGGCACGGTGGCGACGGGGCGGGGCTTCCCGGTGAAGGACCCGTCAAACCCGTTCTGGAAGGACTACAGGCCGCTGGAGGACCATCCTGTCCAGGACTCCACCTCGATGAGCACGACCGGGCCGTGTGGAGGCCGGTCGCGGTACTGCGGATAGCGCTCCGTCAGGCGCGTCACGGCCCGGTCCCTGGCCGCCCCGCTCTCGACGATCCTGGCCCTTCCGTCGGCGCGGACCCACCACAGCCGCGACCAGTCGTCCTCGTAGTGATCCACCAGCAGGCACACCCGGTCGTCGGCGGCGATGTTGCGCAGGCGGCGCAGGTTCGTCGTGCGTTTCGGCTTGTGGTCGATCGCGAAGGCGATCGTGTCGCCGTCCACGTCAAAGGTCACGGGGACGAGGTGAGGACCGCCGTGGACGTCCACCGTGGCCAGTCGCGCGACCCGGGCGGACTGGAATCTGCCGCGTGCCTGGAACGCGTCCATCCGGCCATTGAAGCAGGTCCTTGGGCTGCGCCGGGCTCTCCGGGGCGAGGGCCGTGTCGGGCGCCCTCCGGGCCGACGCGGATGAACGACAACGAAGGCCCGGTTCTCCGGCGAACCAGGCCTTCGTCTCAGGAGGGTCAGCGGCGGCCGATGGACAGCACCGGGCCGGTCGTGTCGGTGAAGAAGTCGGCACCCTTGTCGTCGACGACGATGAAGGCGGGGAAGTCCTCGACCTCGATCTTCCAGACGGCCTCCATGCCCAGCTCGGGATACTCCAGGACCTCGACCTTCCTGATGCAGTCCTGGGCGAGGCGGGCGGCGGGACCGCCGATGGAGCCGAGGTAGAAGCCGCCGTGGGCCGCGCAGGCGTCGGTGACCTGCTTGGAGCGGTTGCCCTTGGCGAGCATGACCATGGAGCCGCCCGCGGCCTGGAAGCGCTCGACGTAGGAGTCCATCCGGCCCGCGGTCGTCGGCCCGAACGATCCGGAGGCGTAACCCTCGGGGGTCTTGGCGGGGCCGGCGTAGTAGACCGCGTGGTCCTTGAGGTACTGCGGCATCTCGCCGCCCGCGTCGAGCAGCTCGCCGATCTTGGCGTGCGCGATGTCGCGGGCGACCACCAGGGGACCGGTCAGGGACAGGCGGGTCTTGACCGGATACTTGGTGAGCTCGGCGAGGATCTCCGGCATCGGACGGTTGAGGTCGATCTTCACCACGTCGTCCGACAGGTGCTCGTCGGTGGTCTCGGGCAGGAACCTCGCCGGGTCCGTCTCCAGCTGCTCCAGGAAGATCCCCTCAGGGGTGATCTTGGCCAGGGCCTGGCGGTCGGCGCTGCAGGAGACCGCGATGGCGACCGGGCAGGAGGCGCCGTGCCGGGGCAGGCGGATGACACGGACGTCGTGGCAGAAGTACTTGCCGCCGAACTGGGCGCCGATGCCGAGCTTCTGGGTGAGCTCGAAGACCTTGGCCTCCAACTCGGTGTCGCGGAAGCCGTGGCCGCTGGGGGAGCCCTCGGTCGGGATGCCGTCCAGGTAACGGGCGCTGGCGTACTTGGCGGTCTTCAGCGCGAACTCGGCCGAGGTGCCGCCGACGACGATCGCCAGGTGGTACGGCGGGCAGGCGGCCGTGCCGAGGGAGCGGATCTTCTCCTCCAGGAACTGGAGCATCCGCTTCTCGTTGAGGACGGCCTTGGTCTCCTGGTAGAGGAACGACTTGTTGGCGCTGCCGCCGCCCTTGGCCATGAACAGCAGCTTGTACTCGTCGGCGTGGCCGTGGGGGTCCTCGGCGTACAGCTCGATCTGCGCGGGGAGGTTGGAGCCGGTGTTCTTCTCCTCCCACATGGTGATCGGGGCCATCTGGGAGTAGCGCAGGTTCAGCCTGGTGTAGGCGTCGTAGACGCCGCGCGAGATGTGCTCGGCGTCGGCGCCGTCGGTGAGCACGTGGCGGCCGCGCTTGCCCATCACGATCGCGGTGCCGGTGTCCTGGCACATCGGCAGCACGCCGCCCGCCGAGATCGAGGCGTTCTTGAGCAGGTCGAGCGCCACGAAGCGGTCGTTCCCGCTGGACTCCGGATCATCGATGATCTTGCGGAGCTGGGCCAGGTGGGAGGACCTGAGGTAGTGGGAGATGTCGTGGATCGCCGTCTCCGTCAGCAGGCGCAGCGCCTCGGGGTCGACCTCCAGGAATCTGCGGCCCGCGGCCTCGACGACGCGCACCCCCTCCGCGGTGAGCAGACGGTACTGCGTCTCATCCGGCCCCAAGGGGAGCAGGTCGGTGTAGTCGAACTCGGGCATCGTCCTCGATCCTCCGTGCCGGGAGCCTTCTCCGGTCCCCATAGAGGGTAAGGCCTGCCGATCGCGCTCCTCCGTCGCGGTCGAGCGCGGGGACGCCCTTCCCTGTCTCCGGACCGCCTCCGCTTCACCCCGACAGAAGCTATATAGAGCGATAAAACGGTATTTGCGGGAACTATTACCTTTCTGTGGCGTCCCGCACTCCCCTGTGGTCGAAGACACAGAGGAAGCTGGAGGAGAGGCCGGGCCAGCGCCCGGTGCAAGCCGGAGGACGTCATGGAGACCGGAACGACCTTTATGACCAGCAACATCGTCATGCTCGCGATCCTCGCGTTTCTTGTGGTCGCCGGGCTTGTGATCTCGCTGATCGCGATCGCGCTCGCGACCATCAAGAGCGTCGACGGCCAGGCCCCCCAGCAGCCCGCCGACATCTCGAAGGCGGAGCAGCGCAGACGGCAGCTGGAGCAGATGGAGCTGCCCCGGCAGCGGACCGAATCGTCGAAGACCCCCGAGAAACTGTCGCACTGACTGAGGCGAGGCCGCCGTGCCGGCGCCGCCGGCGTCCCGGTGGCCGTCCAGGACCGCGGACCGTCGGCCACCCACGACCACGGGCCGCCGCTTCTCCATGACCGCGGACCGCCGGTCTCCCACGACCGCGGGCCATCGGCCTTCCGCCTTCCGGACCACGGGCCGTCGACCTTCCACGACCGCGAACCGGCGGTCTCCCAGACCACGAGCCGTCGGCCCTCCTTCCATGACCGCGGACCGTCGGTCATCCGGGACCGCGGACCCCACCGGTGACATCCGGTAAAGCGTCGGGAATGCTGGGCAGCCGGTGGCCCGGTGACGGGCCGACGAACCGGCGAGACCGAGGACCGATTGGCCGACCTGCATCTGATCATCGACCGTACGGCGGGCGGGATCGCCGACCAGATCACCCGTGAGCTGCGCGAGGCCGTACGGCGGGGCAGACTGGCCCCGGGAGCGCGGCTGCCCGCCAGCAGGGAACTGGCCAGGGACCTCGGGCTGTCGCGCGGAGTGGTCGTCGAGGCATACGAACGGCTGGTCGCCGAGGGGTTCCTGATCTCCCGGGTGGGCGCGGGCACGGTGGTGGCCCCCGCGGCCGGCCGTACGAAGGACTTCCCGGAACGCGCTCCCGGGACGGGCGCGCGCAGGCCGTACTACGGGCGCCGTTCCACCTCCCCCGACCTGAACGCCTTTCCCCGGGGACGATGGCTGGCCGCCCTCAGGCAGACCCTCGCCACCCTGCCCGCGGACGCGCTCGACTACGGCGACCCCGGCGGGGTACGGGACCTGCGCGAGGAACTGGCCGCCTACCTGCGCAGGGTCCGCGCGGCCGACGTCACCGCCGACAACCTGGTGATCGTGGGCGGGGTCGCCCAGGGGGTGAGCCTCACCGTCCAGGCGCTCGCCGGACGCCTCCCGCAGGGCAGGGCCGTCCACGACCTGGACTGGTTCGTCGACCGGATCGCCACCCCCGTGCCGCCTCCCGGCCGCGTCCGGCTGGCGGTCGAGGACCCGACCAGCCTGCGCCAGCTGCCGCTGCTGCGCGCGGCCGGAGCGGACCTGGTCGCGGTCCCGGTGGACGGGGACGGCATCGACGTCGAGGCCCTGGCCGCGAGCCGGGCGCGGGCGGTGCTGCTCACCCCCGCCCACCAGTACCCGACGGGAGTGGTGCTCTCTCCCGGCCGCCGCGCCGCGCTGATCGAGTGGGCGCTCGCGACCGGCGCGACGATCCTGGAGGACGACTACGACGCGGAGTTCCGCTTCGACCGCGACCCGGTCGGATGCCTGCAGGGATTCGCCCCCGACCGGGTGATCCTCGTGGGAAGCGTGAGCAAGTCCCTGGCCCCCGGACTCCGGCTCGGCTGGGTGGCGGCCCCCGCCGAGGTCGCCGAGGCCATCCGGCTGGTGCGCGGCGAGCTCGACCTGGGCTCACCGGTGCTGGAGCAGTACGCGCTGGCCGATCTCGTCAGGACGGGTGACTACGACCGCCAGCTGAGGAGAATGCGCAGGGAGTACCGGATCCGCCGCGACGCCCTGGTGCGGGCACTGGCCGAGCACCTGCCGGAGATCACGGTGCGCGGCGTCTCCGCCGGACTGCACCTGTTCGCCGAACTGCCCGGCGGCTGGGACGAGATCTCCGTCGTCGAAGCCGCCCAGGACTGCGGCCTCGACGCCGAGCGGGTGACCCCGATGCGCCACGCCCCCGGCCCGCCCGCCATCGTCATGGGCTTCGCCCGCCTCCCCGCCCACCACGCGTCCGAGACCGTCCGAACTTTCACGGAAAGACTCCCCCGCTGACCGGAGAACCGTGTCCGTGACCTTCTACCTCCGCCCTACCTCCGCCCTACCTCCGCCGTGTTCGTGGCCGTCCAGGCGCCGGTACGGCGAGCGGCGAAGCGGGGCGGACCGGCGCCGATGAGCGACGCTCACCCCGGTGAACGTTCCCGTCACAGCACCGGGCGTCTCCTCCAGGCGACGCCGTACCGGGACGAGACAGCCCAGGCCGTACGGCGGTCGCTCACACCCGCGCCCTCATTGTCAGAGGGAGATCTGGTCGACGCGGACGGCGCGATCGCCTGGGATGACGATCGGGTCTGCCACCTCGACCACCCGGCCACGGGAGAGCATACGGCGCGTGATCGCGAACACCGGGACCCCGCTGCCGATGTTGAGGATCATGCTCTCCTCGGCATCGGGCATCCGGACGGCCGTCTCCTCAGCGATCTCGTCCACCTCGATGCCCAAGCTTCTGAGCTGGGCGATGTTGCCGCCGGGCCACGGCTCGCTCTTCGGGTCGGCCACGGCGGTGTCTTCGACGTCGGCGGCCAGCAGACATGATCGTGACATCTGGGACGGGAAGTCTTTGGCGTAGAAGACGAACCTGCGTTCCAACACCCCGACGCCGGGATCGACGGCGAACAGTGCGGCGAGGTGCGGGTCTGCGGTGATCCATCGGTAGGCCTTGTCGAGACGGTATTCCGACCACGTGACACCCGCGTCCCTGGTGAAGGAGGTCTGGGGAACGGTCTGCGGACCGGCGTCGGCGCGGTAGCGGTCCATCGAGATCCGGCGGACCGGCGGGCGCTCGCGGACGGTCGTGCCACCCCGGCCACGTGTCTCGACGAGCCCCTGGTTCTTCAGGTCGTCGATGGCCTTGCGGATGACGATCTCAGAGACGTCGTATCGCCGAGCGAGATCGGCATGCTTGGGCAGTCGTGTGCCCGGCGGGTGGTCGCCTCGCAGGATCGCCTCGCGCAGCTCAGCTGCGACGTGCTCGTAGGCATGACCCCGCACTGGCCTTCTCCTTCTCGCCGGGGAGATCTTCGCTGAACGGCTTGACAGGCACGATACCGGCCTCCCATTCTCGTATACGTCAATGACTTAGCGTATACGAGAATTTGGATTGGGTGATAAATCCACGCGATACGGCACATCTCGCACGCTTGACCTTTTGGCGGCGCGATACGCGCTGCCATCGCATTTCCGAACCCCTGCCTCGCAGGGGGCCTGCCGGGAGGCGTTACCGCCGGACGGGTCCTTGATCGCAAAGGAGTGCAACCCATGGAGAATGCCAGGTCCATTCCGGAAAGCCTGGTGATTGCGGGCTGGCGGCTGATCATCAGCGACGCCGGACGCTTCTGGGCCTTCCGTCAGGAGCCTTTTCCTGCCGATGCACTGCTTGCCGGGGCCGATCCGGCGGTGGACGCCGACACCTTCGCCGAGGTCCAGGCCGCCGTGGAGCGGCAGGAGGAGATCGCGCAGCAGGTGACCTCGTGATCGGGTTGCGCTCGGCCCGCCCGCCGGGACGTCATCGCGCCGGTCAGCCCCACATCAGCGTCCACCGTCGTCTGTGGGACGGGCCAGCCCGTGCTCACGCCGAACAATTGGAACGTTCCTGGCCCGCGTGGCTGATCCTTTACAGTCTGGGCAACCGTCGCTTCTACGCCATCGCCGCCTGGCCCGCACCCGAGCCGACGATCGTCTGCGACGACACCGCCGAAGGTCTGGAAGAGCAGATGCGCCAGACAGAGACAGATCTCATCCAGCGGCCTCTCTCCACGCCTTCGCCGGCCTCTCCGTCCCCGATCAGTCGTGGCGCCGTCTCCCCGGTACACGCCACCTCGCCCCCGCAGCAGGCCGCCATGCCGCGCTTCTCTCGGAGGGCGGCATGAACTCCGTCCCGCCGTCAGCCCCCGCTGCCGGTGTTGCACGCCGTCGATGCGACACCGTGCAACAGGCCCATCCCGGCTGGCTGATCTTCCATGATTCGGAGGCCGACGTCTGGAGCGCCTACCGGTGTGCCTTCCCCGGCGAACAGGAGGTCGCGGCGGGCATCAGGAGCCTGATCAGGGCGGACTCGGCCGAGTCGCTGGACGAGAAGCTGACCGCCCAGGCCGAGATCCTGGCCGGTCTGCCCAAGTTCGAGTCGCCGTCGGACGTTTCCAGGGCCTTCCCGCCGTCCTGACCCCATCCGGTACGGCGCGGCGAACCTGAGGCATGCCGTACCTCCACGAACGTGCGGCCTGGGAGGAGGGGCCTGGGCCGCACCTCCTCACGCGGTTCCCGGAGCAACACGGGGAAGCGGGAACCGTACGAGGCCGTACCGTGCCTACCGCCAGGCCGGTGCGGGCTCTTCGGCGCCCGGCCGGATTCCATGTCCGGCCGGGCACCTCCTCACGCTCACCCGAAGACCTCCGCTCACCGTCAGGAGTTTCCGTGGAAGGCATCAAGATCACCGACTCTGGTGGTGCACTCACCATCGCTCCCGCCACCGAGGCCCTGCTCACCCCCACCGAGGTCGCCGTCCTGTTCCGCGTCGATCCCAAAACCGTCGCCCGCTGGGCCAGAACAGGAAAGCTCACCCCCGTGCGCACCATCGAGGGTCACCGCTGCTACAAGGAGACAGAGGTCCGCGCCCTCCTAACCGGCGAACACCCCACCCCTGCCCCCGACACACAAAATCACCCCCACCCGCCAAGCCCTGGCCTGTAACCAGTCAGCTGTCCTCCACGCCAACCAGCAAGCCCGAAATGCCCAGCTCACTGAAAGCGATGATTTTCTGCCCCCCTCGCCGATAAACTCGCAGGTCAGAAAGTCTGCTCCCCGCGCATGCGGGGATGGTTCCAGCACCGTCATCCACCACGCCAGCGACCGCCTCTGCTCCCCGCGCATGCGGGGATGGTTCCAGCCACATGACCTGTGCGCCCCGTGGATCGCGCTGCTCCCCGCGCATGCGGGGATGGTCCCCAGTTCATGCAGCCCGACTCCGGCACCCGAAACTGCTCCCCGCGCACGCGGGGATGGGGACTGTGTCGCTGTGGCCGTTCTGGGGGCTGTTGCTTTCTGTGCATGTGATGGAAGGGAGCAGGAGGTTCTGAGGGTGTGGGGGCTTGTGGTCGGCAACGGGTTGTTGTACGCCTCCGATGAGGATGTGGCCATGGTTGTCGCGACCGCGTGGCGATGGTGGAGGTGGCATGGGCGAGAGATCAGACGGGTACGGCGCCGCCGGTCGGAGTCCTGGCGGCTTGTGGGACGGGGGTTGGCGCGAGGATGGGCCGTCCCGGAGCCGTCGAGACCCGCAGGGCCGGGGGCGGTGCCCGGGAGGTCCATCAGGCTCGCCGGGCTTCCCTCGATTGTCGGGGCGGGGGAGGTCGTGACGCTCATTCCGGCGGGTAGTGCCACGTTGGCGCCCTGGGCGCTGTGGGTCACCCCCGAGTCGGCGGGGTGGACCTACGCCGGGCTCCGCCTGCTCACCCTGTCCGGCGAGAGCGTGCGGTTCTGCACCGGCGACGAGGAGATGCTGGTCCTGCCGCTGTCGGGATCGTGCGAGGTCGAGTGTGACGGCGTACGGCTCGTCCTCGAAGGCCGGACCTCCGTCTTCCACGCCGTCAGCGACTTCGCCTACCTGCCCGTCGACACGACCGTCCGGATCACCGGCGCGGGCCGGTTCGCGCTCCCCTCGGCCCGCGCGACCAGGAGCTTCCCCGTCCGGTACGGCGCGGCCCGCGGTGTCCCCGTCGAGGTGCGCGGGGCCGGGCACGCCAGCCACCAGGTCAACAACTTCTGCGCCCCCGACGCCTTCGACTGCGACAGGCTCATCGCGGTCGAGGTGCTCACTCCCGGGGGAAACTGGTCGTCCTACCCGCCGCACAAGCACGACTCGGCCGCCGCGGGTGAGACCGAGTTGGAGGAGATCTACTACTTCGAGGGCGGCCCCGGATACCAGCGGGTCTACGGTACCCACGACGTGCTGGCCGAGGTGTCGGCCGGGGACGTGGTGCTCGTCCCACGCGGCTATCACGGTCCGTCAATGGCCACCCCCGGCTACGACCTCTACCACCTGAGTGTGCTGGCCGGACCGGGCCGGAAGAGGTCGATGGTCTCCTGCGACGATCCCCGGCACGCGTGGATCCGCTCCTCGTGGGCGGAGCAGGCGGTCGATCCCCGGCTTCCCATGACGAAGGCGGCGCGCTGATCGTCGGAGGGGCCCTCCGGGGACCTGCGGGTGTCGAAGTCCGGGCTTGAGGTCCGGGCGGGAATCCGGGTTTGAGGTCCGGCCGGAAGTCTGGGCTTGAGGTTCGGCCGGGAGTCCGGGTGAGGGCGGGGCCGGTCGCCGGTCCGTCCCGCCCGGCGTTCCCGGACTTCGAGGCATGTCAGGTTCTGACGGGGCCGTCCAGGAGGCCGGGCTCGACCTCCGGCTGGAATCCCCTGGCCAGCGCCACGATCAGGGCCACCAGTACCGCGGCGGGCACGAACGCGATCCGGGGGCCCAGGGTGTCGTTGACGGTGCCGACGACGGCGGCGCCGACGAGGAATCCGACGTAGTTGAACATGTTGACGCGGGCGATGGCCGTCTCGGCTCCGGCGCCGAGCCGTCCCGCAGCGGAGAACGACTGCGGCGCGATGATCGAAAGCCCGACGCCGATCAGGCCGAACGCCAGGACGGCCACGAGGACGTTGGGGGCGACCACCACACCGAACGTGCCCGCCGCCGCGATCACCGCGCCCGCCCGGACGACCGGGGCCGGGCCGTACCTGCGTACGGCGAGGTCGCCGGGGACCCGCGCGAGGAGCATAGCCGCCTGGTAGAGGAGGTAGGCGAAGGGCACCAGCCAGCCGCCGGCGGACAGGGCGTTCTGCATGTAGAAGGTGCTGTAGTTGGAGACCGCCGCGTCGCCGACGTACAGGAACGCCATGGCCAGGCAGAGCGGGATGATCGGCCGCCACGGCACCCTGGCCGCCGTCGGCGCCTCACTCGCCGTCGCGCGCTCCCCGTCCCGGTCGTAGAGCCGGGGGAGCGCGGCCACCGAGATCGCGGCGCCGATCAGCACGGGGACGGTGAACGACCAGCCGAGGCCGATCCCGAGCGCGCTGAAGGCGGAGTTGAACCCGGCGCCCAGCATCGAGCCGACACTCCACACGGCGTGGAAACCGGTCAGCACGCTCATGCCGTACCGGCGTTCGACCGCGACGGCCTGCATGTTCATCGCCGCGTCCACCGCCCCGACGAACAGGCCGAACACCGCGCTGAGCACGTACAGCCCGGCCAGCCGGTCGTTCCAGCCGGTGAGGGCGACGATGACGCAGACGCCCACCTGGGAGATCCGCAGGACCGGGCCGCTGCCGTACCTGGCGGCGAGAGGGGCGGCGACGGCGCTTCCCGCTCCGGCGATCACCGGCACGAGCAGCAGGACGAGGAGCAGGTCGTCGTCGCTCAGACCGAACCTGTGCTGGAGGTCGATCACGTGGGTGAGCAGGGTGGCGAAGCATAGTCCCTGGACGAGGAAGGCGGCCCAGGTCGCCACTCGTGCCTGCCTGTCACGCGGCGCGTGGAGTACGGCCGGACCCGGAACGGGGGGTGGGGTCGGCACAACGACCTCCATCAAACATGAGGAGTGTTCAGGTTCCCGTCAGGCTAGAAGGGCCGTCCCCGGGGGTCAATGGCCGCGCACAGCGCAGTTTCGCAGGTACGGCTCCGCCGTGGGAAGCGCGGCGCGTCGGCCGGGATTATGGTCAAGGAGTGGACAGTTTTCCGCCTCCCGCGCCCCGTGATCCCGCATACGAACCGCGTCCCGGAGACCTGAGAGCGGGAAACGACGACCGCGAGCGGGTGGCGGTGGTGCTGGCCGACGCGCTCGCCGACGGGCGGCTCACCCCCGACGAGCACGAGGAGCGGCTCGCCTCGCTGTACCGGGCCCGCACGCTGGGTGAGATCGCCGCGCTCACCGTCGACCTGCTCCCGCCCGAGGCCCAGCCGCTGCGGACCGACGTCCGCCCCGTGACGGCTTTCTTCGGCACCCAGCGCCACGCGGGCCGCTGGGTGGTGCCCACCCACTTCACCGCGACCGCGATCTGCGCCAACGTCACCCTCGACCTGTGTGACGCCGTGCTGCAGTCGAGCCACGTGACCATCCAGGTCACCGTGATGGCCGCGACCCTCACGCTGATCGTCCCGGAGGGCGTCCGGATCCACATGCCCGCCTCCGGCGTCATGGCGGGCAAGAAGAACCTGGTCCCACCCTCCCCCGACGGGCCGGTGATCGAGATCACCGGCCTCATCACCATGGGCAGCGTGGTCGCCAAGTCTCCCAAACGCCCCCGCCGCTCCTGGTTCCGCCGCTGACCGGCGATCTCGGATCGACGAACTCCGGCCCCGGCCCCGGCCCCGGCCCGTTTCCGGCCTTGACCCCGGCCCCGGCGAGGACGTGTGATCGACGCGCCGGCGTCCCGGGGGTCTCTCGACCCCCGGGAGGCGCGCCGGTCCGGCCGGGGTTCAGCTGGCGTTGTCGAAGTTGATGGCGCTGTAGGCGCGCAGCTTCCAGAGCTGGTGCTCGCTCTCGATCTTGCGGATCGTGCCGGAACGGCCCCGCATCACCAGCGAGTTGGTCACGGCGCGGCCACTGCGGTAGCGCACGCCCTGCATGAGCTCACCGTCGGTGATCCCGGTGGCGGCGAAGAAGACGTCGTCGGACCTGACCAGGTCGTCGGTGCTCAGCGTGGCGTCCAGGTCGAGACCCGCGTCCAGCGCCCTGCGCCGCTCGGCGTCGTCCTGCGGCCACAGCCTGCCCTGGATGACACCGCCCAGGCACTTGAGCGCGCACGCCGCGATGATGCCCTCCGGGGTACCGCCGATGCCGAGCATCAGGTCCACGCCCGTGCCGGCGCGGGCCGCCATGATGGCCCCGGCGACGTCGCCGTCGGTGATGAGCTTGATCCGCGCGCCCGCCTCCCTGATCTCCCGAATGATCTTGTCGTGGCGCGGCCGGTCGAGGATGACCACGGTCACGTCGGACGGCTCACCGCCCTTGGCACGTGCCACGGCGGCGATGTTGTCGGCGACCGGGGCGTTGATGTCCACCGATCCGGCGGCCTCCGGCCCCGTGACCAGCTTGTCCATGTAGAACACGGCCGACGGGTCGTACATCGAGCCGCGCTCGCTGACCGCGATGACCGAGATCCCGTTCGGCATGCCGAGCGCGGTCAGCCGGGTGCCGTCGATCGGGTCGACGGCCACGTCGCACTCGGCACCGCTGCCGTCGCCGACGTGTTCGCCGTTGTAGAGCATCGGCGCGTTGTCCTTCTCGCCCTCGCCGATGACCACCACGCCGTTCATCGACACCGTGTTGATCAACTGGCGCATGGCGTTCACCGCGGCGCCGTCGGCGCCGTTCTTGTCGCCGCGACCGACCCAGCGGGCGGCGGACATCGCGGCCGCCTCGGTGACCCGGACGAGTTCAAGGGCGAGGTTGCGATCAGGTGCGTGTTCACCTGTGGCGAGCGCGGCAGGGACGGACGTCTGATCGGACATGGCGGAGGGCCCCTCTCGTGGATTACTGCACATCGATCGTAGTTGCCCCCCTCTAACCGGACAGCGGAGGATAATGTCCCGACGATGAGCAGCGACACGGAACGGGTGGTGACGGACGTGACCGCACGCACCTCCGAGCGGGGCGCCGCCACGCGCGTCGCCCTTCTCACCGCAGCCAGGGAGGTCTTCGTCACCAGCGGTTTCGCCGAATCCGGGGTCACCGAGGTGGTCTCCCGCGCGGGGGCCAGCGTCGGCAGTCTCTACCACCACTTCTCCGGCAAGGCCGACCTCTATCTCACGCTCTTCGACGAGTTCCAGGAACGGCAGGCCCAGCGGACCAGGCAGGCGGTCCACGCCGCCCGTGCCGAGGGCGAGGACGACCCGATGCGGCTGTTCGTCGCCGGAGCCCGCGCCTACCTGGAGGGCTGCCTGGCCGAACGCGAGGTCTCCGCGCTGTTCCTGCGCGGTGACGGGCCGCCCGGGTTCGAGGTCATCATGCGCGACAGGCTGCGCCAGTGGGCCAAGCGCAACGCCGCCCTGTTCGAGGACGACGAGGGCGCGCTGGTCGTCGTGCTCACCGGAGCGCTCGCCGCGGCCGTCTCCGAGGTCGCCCTGTCCGATGACGAGGACGCCTCCCGCGACCTCGCCGAGGGCGTGCTGGCCATCATCGGACGGATCAGCCGCCCCTGAGGCGGAGGATCGGCCGTCCGCGGGGAGAGGGTCGGTGTCCCGAGGGGAGGATCGGTGCCCTGAGGCGGGGAGCGCCCCTCCGAGCGGATAGTCTCGACAGTCGTGCAACGGTTCACTCAGGGTTTCTACGGCTACGTGTTCGCGATGCTGGTCTGCTTCGCGGCCGTCGGCGCCTTTCTGCTGATCGCCCCGCAGAGCCGGACCGAGCACATCCCCAAGATCAACTACTCGATCGACGTCGCCAACATGCGCCGGGACGCGCCGTACCAGGTGTGGACGCCGGACCCGGTGCCGTCAGGCTGGGTGCCCACGAGTTCCAGGATGAGCAAGGGCAAGGCCGCGAACGGCACGGCCGTGGTGACCTGGAACCTCGGGTTCGCCACCGCCAAGAAGCACCACGCGATGCTCAGCCAGAGCGACGAGAACCCGGGCGCCGAGTTCGCCAACCGGATGGCCAACACCAACGAGGTCACGGGCAGCGTCCAGATCAACGGGGTGACCTGGGAACAGCGCTTCCGCAAGGACAAGGACCAGCGCTCACTGGTCCGGCTCCTGCCCGGCGCCACCGTCGTCATCAGCGGCACCGCCCCGTGGGACGAACTGTCCGCCCTCGCCGGATCCATCAAACAGCAGACGAAGCTCACCTGAGCCCCGGATCGGCGCCTCCCCGGGTTTCCCCGAGGGGAGGGCAGGTCAGAAGGGGGTGTTTCCCGCGGTGTCGGGCTGCCTGCGCTGCGCCATGGCGGCCGCCAGCTTCACCCGGGCGCCCTGGAGCCACTCCTCGCACACCGCCGCCAGCTTCTCGCCGCGTTCCCACAGCTCGATCGACTGCTCCAGGGTGAGCCCGCCCGTCTCCAGACGGCGGACCACCTCGGTCAGTTCCTCGCGTGCCTGCTCGTACGACGGTGTCTTCTCTTCGGCCACCCTTCCACCCTAGAGTCCCCGGCCGGTCGCTGTCGCAGATCGCGTGCCTGCAAGACTGGGCCGATGAGTGTTCGTCCCGCGATCTCCGAGGACATCCCCGAACTGGTACGGCTCCGCCAGATCCTGGCCGACCGCATGGCCCAGGACGGAAGCTATCCGGTCGACGTCCACTGGCGGGAGACCTACGCCGAGAGCCTGCGGGAGCGGCTCGGCAGCTCGGACACGGCCGTCTACGTGGTGGACGCCCCCGAGGGCGGACTGGCCGCCTGCGGGATCGGCCTGATCTTCGACCGGTTCCCCGGTCCCAGCCTCCCCGACGGCCGCTATGGCTACATCCAGGGGATGACGACCGACCCCGGCCACCGGCGGAGGGGACACGGCCGGGCCATCATGGTCACCCTCATGGAGTGGTACCACGCCATGAACATCCGCAGGATCGACCTGCACGCCACCTCGGAGGCCGAGCCGCTCTACCGGGAGCTCGGCTTCTCCGACGACGGCTACCCCTCCCTCACGTGGCGGAGTCCTTCCTGACCACCACCGCCGGAACCCGGTCGTCGGGGAACCGGATCGTCAGCTCGTCGCCTGGGGCGACGTCGGTGGCACGCCGTACGACATCGCCCGTGGGGAGCTGCACGATCGCATAGCCGCGCTCCAGGGTCGCGGCGGGGGACAGGGCGAGCAGCCGGGCCCTCAGGTGCCCGAGGGACTCCTCGGCCCGGTCCAGGGAGGCGGTCAGGGAGCGCCTCGCGCGGTCCCTGAGCTGCTCCGCCTGCTCCGCCTTGCGTTCGATCTCGCGGACCGGGTCGGCCAGCGAGGGCCGGGAGCGGACACCGGCCAGCCAGGCCGTCTCGCGCTCCAGCCAGCCGCTCGTCACCCGGCGTCCCCGGTCGCGGAGCTGGCGGATGAGCGTGAGCTGCTCGCCGACGTCCGGCACGACCTTCTTGGCCGCGTCCGTCGGGGTGGAGGCCCGCACGTCGGCGACCAGGTCGAGCAGCGGGTTGTCCTGTTCGTGGCCGATCGCGCTGACCACCGGGGTCAGGCACGCGGCCACCGCCCTGACCAGGGCCTCGTCGGAGAAGGGCAGCAGGTCCTCCATGGATCCGCCGCCCCGCGCGATCACGATGACGTCGACCTCGCCGTCGGCGTCGAGCTTGCGCAGCGCCTCCATGACCTCGTTGACGGCGTACGGCCCCTGCACGGCCACGGCCTCCACCTTGAACCGCACCGCGGGCCAGCGGCGCCGCGAGTTCTCCAGCACGTCGCGCTCCGCGGCCGAGTCACGGCCGCAGATCAGCCCGACCGTGCCGGGCAGGAACGGCAGCCGCCGTTTGCGATCGACCCCGAACAGCCCCTCCGAGGCGAGCAACTGGCGCAGCCGCTCCAGCCGGGCCAGCAGCTCGCCGACGCCGACCGGGCGCATCTCCAGGGCGGTGAAGGCGAAAGAGCCCTTGTTGACCCAGAAATCCGGCTTCAGGTGCATGACGACCCGGGCGCCGTCCACCGGACGGGGAACGGTGGCCTCGTAGACGCCACGCGTGCATGTGACGCGGGCGGACATGTTGGCCACCGGGTCTCGCAGTGTCAGGAAGACCGTGCCACCGCGGGCGGTCAGCTCGGTGATCTGCCCCTCGACCCAGACCGTGCCGAGCTTGCCGATCCAGCCGCCGACCATCTGCAGGACCGTGCGAACCGGGAGCGGCTGCTCAGGAGAGGTCTTCGAGCTCATGCTCGGAGAGCCTACGCGCCGGACACGGCCGACGGGGGTGCCTGCGCGTCTTCACCATGTTCGGGACATCCCATGACATCGGCGCGGCGAGTGGTGACATCGGTCTGGGGGGCGCCGATGGAACGACTCGCTGAGCCCGTGTTCGGGGGTGACCTCGTTCTTTCGTCGTGTCAGGGATGTCCCGCGGTGGCATCGGTTCGGGGTGGCGGGGTGACGCGCCGAACCCGTGCTCGGGGTGACCGTGTCGTTCTCGGGTGACGGTGTTCCATGGCGCCGCTACGGCGAGCGGTGACATCGGTCCGAGGACGCCGCTGGAACGACGCGCCGGGCTCGTGGCCGGGGCGACCGTGTGTTCCCACCGTTCCGGCGGTGTCCCAGGGCGCCGGTACGGCGGGCGGGGACACCGGCCCGGCCCGCGCCGCCGGAACGACGCGCGACTCGGTGAACGTTCCCGGTCACGGCCCTACTCGGCGGCTTCCAGCTTGGCCAGACGGTTCTCGTACATGCGCACGACGTCGGCCCTGGCCGAGGTGGCCCGCTCGTAGTCGAGCAGTTCGCGGATCTGCTCGGCCGTCTTGCCGCGCATCCGGGCACGCAGGGAGGCGATCGACAGCCCGCCGTAGCCGGGCATCGGCTCCGCGGGCACCGTTTCCGCGACCGCCGGCTCGGCCTCGGCGGACTCCGGCTCCGTCTTCGTCTCCGCCTCTGCCACCGTCTCTGGTTCCGCTGCCGCCTCCACGACGGTCTCCGACGGCGTCACCGCCGTGTCCGTCTCCGGCTCCGCGGGCACCGGCTCCGCCACGACGGGCTCCGTCTCCGCCGTGAGGGCCGTCTCCGACTTCGCCGTGTCCGCCGCGATCTCCGCCGCGGGGGCCGCCTCCGCCTTCGGCTCCGTCGTCTCCGGCTCTGTCGTCTTCGTCTCCGGCTCGGCGACCTTGGTCCTGGTGACCTCGACCGTCGCGGTCTCGGTCGTCTCGGACTCGGTGACCTCGACCTCCGAGACCTCGGTCTTCACGGTCGTGGGCTCGGCGACCTCGGGCTCGGAGGCCCGCGCCTCGGCCTTCGGCTCCGCGATCCGAGGCTCGGCGGCCTGGGGCTCCGCGGCCGTGGGCTCCGTGCTCTCGGGCTCCGTGGCCGTGGACTTCGCGGCCTTGGGGGCGGCGGTCGTGGGTTCGACGGTCGTGGGCTCGGCGGCTTTCGCCTCGGCCTCCACCGGCTCGGCGGTGTCGGCGGCGGGCTTGGACTTGGCCGGGGAGAAGATGACCGGCTCGGGACGCGACTTGGCGCCGTTGGCCTCCGCCTTGGTGTCCTCGGAGGTCTTGGGCGCGCTGCTCTCCGAGCGCGGGGCGAAGATCACCGGCTCGCGGCGGGCGGGCCTGTCCTCGGCCGCCTCCTCACGCTCTCCGGCCGTGACCCCCTGGCCGGCGTGCTCACGGGAGGTCTCCTCGGACTCCTCGTCCTGGCCGCCGATGCGCTTGATGGTGTTCTTCATCCGGTCACCGAGCAGCAGTGCCTGGCCGACACCGCTCAGCGCGGTCTGGAGCACGTAGAGCGGCAGTTCCTTTGCCTTCTCCTTGAACCCCTCGCGGCTGGAAAGCGCCTCGCGCACGTTTCTGGTGACATTGCGGACGATGTCGGGGACTGCCATGTCGTCTCCCTGGAGATCTGTATTGGACGTGCCGTATGGCAAGTGTTAAGCAAGACTGTGCCTGGTGGCGCCATAGGGCGAATGGGCGGGCCCGGCGGGCACTCCACGTAGCATAAGAACATGACTTCAGAGAGCCCCGCGACCCGACGGGTACTTGTGGCGAAGCCCCGTGGTTACTGCGCCGGCGTCGATCGCGCGGTCCAGGCCGTGGAGAAGGCACTGGAGCAGTACGGCGCGCCGATCTACGTCCGCAAACAGATCGTCCACAACACCCACGTGGTCAAGACGCTGGAGCAGCGCGGGGCGATCTTCGTCGAGGAGACGGAGGAGGTGCCGGAGGGCGCCATCGTCGTCTTCTCCGCCCACGGGGTCTCGCCCGTGGTCCACCAGGAGGCCGCCGCCCGCCGCCTGAGGACGATCGACGCGACCTGCCCGCTGGTGACCAAGGTTCACAACGAGGCGAAGCGGTTCGCCTCCCAGGACTACGACATCCTCCTCATCGGGCACGAGGGACACGAGGAGGTCGAGGGCACCGCAGGCGAGGCCCCCGACCACATCCAGCTCGTCGACGGCCTCGACTCGGTCGGCGGCGTCCAGGTGCGGGATCCGAACCGTCTGGTCTGGCTGTCGCAGACCACGCTGTCGGTCGACGAGACGACCGAGACGGTCTCCCGTCTCAAGGAGCGCTTCCCGAACCTCATCGACCCGCCGAGCGACGACATCTGCTACGCCACCCAGAACCGCCAGGTCGCGGTGAAGGAGATCGCCGCCCAGGCCCAGCTGGTCATCGTCGTCGGGTCGGAGAACTCCTCCAACTCCAAGCGGCTGGTCGAGGTGGCCCTCGACCACGGGGCCGACGCCGCCTACCTGGTCGACGACGCCTCGTTCATCAAGGACGAGTGGCTCGACGGCGTCACCACGGTCGGGCTGACGAGCGGTGCCTCGGTCCCCGAGGAGCTCGTCGCCGGAGTCCTGGCACGTCTCGCGTCACACGGCTTCGACGACGTCCAGGAGGTCGAGTCGGTCGAGGAGAGCGTCCGCTTCGCCCTGCCGCACGAGCTCCGCAAGGACCTGCGCGTCACCGTCTGATCGGCTCCCAGGCCGTACGGCGGCGCCCGGCGCGGCCGTACGGCTCACCGGCGCCGTACCGCACCCCGGCCGTCCCACATCTTTCCGGTCGTACCGCGTCCGGCGGTCACGTCTCCCGGCCGCTGTCACGTCACGGCGTCGTAGGCGGTCGGCCGTCGGCCCGCGCCGTCACTGCCCGTCGCGGGGCGTGCCGTACACCTTGGGCTCGAAGTAGCCCTCCGGCTCCGGGGCGAAGCCCGCGCTGTCGCCGACCCGCGGACGGGGGATGTCGGGGCCCGAGGTCCGCAGCTCGTCGCGCAGCTCGCGGACACATTCGGCCAGACCGCGCCGCCAGGCGACGACCAGAACCAGGAGCGAGCCCGTGAACAGCCACGGGGCGCTCGCCGACAGCGCGGTGAACATGCCCAGCCCGAAGGCCTGGATCGGGGTGGTGGCGCCCAGGGAACCGACGGCCTCGGCCACCAGCGTGGCCGCGAAGAAGAGCAAGGGCGGGGACACGACCAGCGAGAGCAGGTCACGGCGGTTCACCAGCGCGACCGCGCCGCCGCAGCCCACCAGGAAGGCCAGACCGACCAGCACGGACGGCCCGAACAGGGCCTGCAGGATCCTGCCCGCCAAAGTGGTGGCCAGCATGAGCGCGAACGCGCCCCGGGCGGTCAGCCGGACACCGTTCTTCCGCTTCGGCTCGTTCGTGTTCCGCTCGTTCACGAGGTCACCTCGCCAAGCGGCCGCACGTCTCCTCGCCCGTTCACCATTCGCCCCCCTCGACCCCGGCCCTCATCGACCCCCCTTTCCCGCCTGCGGTGTCCGGCCGCGGCGGCCTTGCGGGGAACAGCTTCTCTAGGGCAGGTCGCTCGTCAACTTACCGTTCAGCCGGGAGATGGGAGACGAGCTTGGCTCCTCTTCTCCCAGCAGTTCGGGTGAGGTCAGCGCGCGCGGCAGCTCCTCGACCGTCTGGGGCCGCTCCAGCTCGCCGTCGACGAGCCCCAGGTCGTTCAGTTTGCGCGCGCTCACCAGGACCCGGGTCTCCAGGGAGCCGACGGTCCGGTTGTAGGACTCGACCGCGCGGCCCAGTGCCCTGCCCATCGTCTCAATGTTCCGCCCCATGCTGCTCAGCCGCTCGTGAAGTTCCTTACCCAGTTCGAAGACCGCCCGGGCGTTCTCGCTGAGCGCGGCCTGTTGCCAGGCGTACTGCGCGGTGCGGAGCATGGTGATCAGCGTGGTCGGCGTCGCGATGTGGACGCGCCGCCGCATGGCGTACTCCAGCAGGGAGGGATCGCGTTCCAGCGCGGGCGCGAGGAAGGCCTCACCCGGGATGAACAGCACCATGAACTCCGGCGCCGGGCTGAACGCCTGCCAGTAGGCCTTGGCGGCGAGCCGGTCCACGTGCTCGCGTACGTGACGGGCATGGGTGTCGAGCCGCGCCGACTGGTGGCCGGGATCCGTCGACTCGGCGGCCTCCAGGTAGGCGGCGAGGGAGACCTTGGAGTCGACCACGATGTTCTTGCCGCCCGCCAGCCGTACGACCATGTCGGGCCGGAGCACGCCGTCGGCGGTGGTCACGCTCGCCTGCTCGTCGAAGTCGCAGAACCGCTGCATTCCGGCGATCTCGGCGACTCTGCGGAGCTGGAGCTCGCCCCACCGGCCCCTGGCCTCCGGCCTCTGCAGGGCCCGTACCAGCGCGGTCGTCTGGAGACGAAGTTGTTCGTTGCTCTCGCGTACGACGTCGATGTGCTTGGCCAGCTCGGCGTGGGCGGCCCGCTGGCCCGACTGGGTGTCGCGCAGCTGCGTCTCGACGCGGGCCAGGGTGTCCTTCAGCGGCTCGATCAGGTGCTCGACGGCCTGTTTGCGCTGCTCCAGCTCACCGGCGGCCTCGGCCCGCCCGGCGGCCAGCCTGCTCTCGGCCAGCTCCAGGAAGCGCAGGTTGTTGACGTCGAGCGCCTGCGCCGACAGCACCTGGAACCGTTCGGCGAGCTGTCCCTCGACGTAGGCGACCTTCTCCTCCGCTGCCCTGGCCCTGGCCTCGGCGTCGGCCAGGCGTGTGACGACGTCCGCCGCTCCCGAGGAGGCACGCGCCCGGCCCAGCAGGAACCCGATCGCGAGTCCCGCGGCGAGCCCTACGGCCAGCTGGAAGGCGAGTGCCATGACATCCACCACGGAATGATGTCAGGCCCGCCGGTTTCCGGCCTCCCGACACGCCTTCCGGGCCGGTCCGCGCGTTCCGCCCCGCCGCCTGTACGGCTGCGCCCCGTACGGCCGAGGCTCGTACGGTCCCGGCCGCAGTCCCGCAGTCCCGCAGTCCCGCAGTCCCGCAGTCCCGCAGTCCCGCAGTCCCGCAGTCCCGCAGTCCTGCGGTGCGCGGGCCGGATGTCTATCGCCCTGTGACCTGGCCACGGCGGGTAGCACTGGGTGATTCGCCGTAAACTCGGCTGACGTGAGCTTGAGCATCGGCATCGTCGGATTGCCCAACGTCGGCAAGTCAACGCTTTTCAACGCGCTGACGAAGACCGCAAACGCCCTGGCGGCGAACTACCCCTTCGCCACCATCGAGCCCAACGTGGGCATCGTCGGCGTTCCCGACCCGCGTCTGGAGAAGCTGGCCGAGATCTTCGGCTCCGCGAAGATCCTGCCCGCGAAGGTCGAGTTCGTCGACATCGCCGGACTGGTCAAGGGCGCGTCGGAAGGGCAGGGGCGGGGTAACCAGTTCCTCGCCAACATCCGTGAGACCGACGCCATCTGCCAGGTCATCCGGGTCTTCAACGACCCCGACGTGACCCACGTCGACGGCGGCGTCGAGCCGGAACGCGACATCGAGACGATCAACACCGAGCTGATCCTCGCCGACCTGCAGACCCTGGAGAAGGCGGTTCCGCGTCTCCAGAAGGAGTCCAGGACCAACAAGGACCGCAAGTCCGCTCTTGAGGCCGCGGAGGCCGCCGTCAAGCTTCTCGACAGCGGCACCACCCTGTACGCCGGGGCCAAGGGCGCGGGGATCGACGTGGCCGACCTGCGCGACCTCCACCTGCTGACCGCCAAGCCGTTCCTCTACGTGTTCAACCTCGACGCCGACGAGCTGGTCGACGAGGAGCTGAGGGCGCGGCTGTCCGCGCTCGTCGCGCCGGCCGACGCCGTCTTCCTCGACGCGAAGATCGAGTCCGAGCTCGTCGAGCTTCCCGACGACGAGGCCCTCGAACTGCTGCAGTCCGTCGGCCAGGAGGAGTCGGGCCTGGCCCAGCTGGCCCGGGTCGGCTTCGAGACGCTCGGCCTGCAGACCTACCTGACCGCCGGCCCCAAGGAGACCCGGGCCTGGACGATCCGTAAGGGCGCCACCGCTCCCGAGGCGGCCGGGGTCATCCACACCGACTTCCAGCGCGGCTTCATCAAGGCCGAGATCGTCTCCTTCGACGAGCTGGTCGAGGCGGGTTCCATCGCCGCCGCCCGCCAGGTGGGCAGGGCGCGGATCGAGGGCAAGGACTACGTGATGCGCGACGGCGACGTCGTGGAGTTCCGCTTCAACGTCTAGAGGCGGCGTGGAGGCGTACCGCGGACGCGTGGGCGAGGAGGCGTTGCGTGCCTCCTCGGGGCCTCCTCGGGGCCTCCTCAACTCCTCGGGGCCTCCTCGAGACCTTCTCGGTTCGCGGGGAGTCCGTGGGTTTCGGAGTGCGGGCAGGAGACCGGGAGCCTTCCGTACCGCCGGGTGTGACACGAGCCGCCTGGGCGTGTCCCACGGGGAACCCCGGTCAGCCGGTGCCGTGACCATCGGCATCCGTCCGGGTGGTGTTCGCCGGGTCGCGCGCCGTTGGGTGGCGCCGATCCGCTTGTCGTCACGGCTCGCCGTACCGGCGCCGTGAGGGGACACCTCGCGGGGGTGGACGGCTCGTGACGGGGCGTGGTCGGCGGCGGGTGGTTCGTGACGGGGGTGATGGATGGTTGGTGGCGGGTGGTTCGCGGCGGGGGTGATGGGTGGTTGGGGGTGGGCGGTTCGCGGTGGGGGCGCGGTGGGGTGTGGTTGCTTGGCGTGGCGGTGTTGTGAAGAACTTCGGGCGTGCCCGCGGGGCGGGCCGGTCGCTCGTGGTCCCGGTGTGGTCGCCGCCCGTGCCGGTGCCGCGAAGTTCACGGGAGAAGCCGGGAGCGCCTCGGGGGTGAGGCGGCCGGGGGAGCGCTCCCCAGGGGAGGGGGAGGCGTCGCGCGGTGACGCTGCGTGAGGGGGGCGGTGGTAAATGCGCAGGTCGCGACAGTGGGGGTGCTGTTTGGATAGCAATGCGTGGCGTTTGGGTAATCGGCTCACCTACTGGCCAGGTGGAATGCGTTTTCTTCGCCCTGACGTCCGAGATGGGCGTCCCGTCGGGTTCCAGACCCGGTTTGCTCAGTAAGCATGATGCCTGCAGCATAGGCGTGGCTTTCCTGAAACAATCGGCAAGGCGGTTAGAGTAAGTGCTTGACCATGGTTAACGGGGTCGGGAGTAATACGACACCGCGTCAGCCGGGGGATTGGCGCGAGCGGAGGCAAGATGGCTCGAAGGTCAACCGTCCGTGATCCTCGGATCACCGACGACCCTGAGCTGTCGGCATACCCCGGGGCGCCTCACGACCCCGAGTTCGATCGCGCTCCGGCGCGAGGGCGGGGTGCGCCGTCGAGGGGTCGCTGGTCCGGTGGCGGCGGACGCTGGCTCATATGGGCAGGTCGCGCCGTACTTTGGGCGTTAATAGTGGTCATCGTGGTGAACGGGGTCCGTGCACCTTTTGAGCGCATCACTCAGCAGAACACCCCGACCGGAACGGGTCCCGTTTCCGCCGACACCGAATTTCCCATCAGCCAGGCGACCTCTTTCGCCAGCCAGTTCGCGGCGGTCTATCTGAATTTCGAGGCCGTCCGCTCGGAGGAAAGGGCGGCGAGGCTCGCCCCCTACCTGCCGGACGGCGCCGAGCCGCAGTTCGGCTGGGACGGGCTCGGCCGGATGGCCGCCGGCGCGGTGCAGCCGTACGGTTCGGAGATCATCGACAGGGAGAACGCCGTCGTGACGCTGGCGTTCCAGTCGGGTGACCGCCGTGAGCTGCTGTCCGTCCCGGTGTTCCACGACACCGTGACCGGCAGGTTCGTGGTCTCGGGACGTCCGGGCATCCTGCCCGCGCCCGCCCCGGCCGGCCTGCCCCAGGTCGCCGTGGGCGAGAGGGACGAGGCCGCCGAGGCCGAGCTCCGCACGCCCCTGGCCGACTTCTTCAAGGCGTACGCCGCGGGCGACACCGCGTCCCTGCAGCGTTACGCCGCCGCCGGGGTCACACTGGAGGGCTTCGGCGGCGCCTTCACCTTCGTGAACCTCAAGGATCTCATCGTCCCCTCGGGGGGCGGCACCACCCGTGAGGCGACCGCCACGGTCGTGTGGGGAGTGCCCACGGCGGTGACCCCGACCGTCCCCTCCGACTCCGCCGATCCGGGAGAGATGGGCGGGAAGCTGGAGCAGGCCTACCGGCTCACGGTGGTCAAACAGGGCGACAAATGGTTCGTCAAGGACATTCGAGGCGCGAAACGGTCTGTGGGGTAACACATGATCGAATGGTGCCGGTCCACACTGAACAGATCCCCCCTGATCGGCCGGTCGGCAGTGAGCGGGTTCCCATATGCGTGTCGCGGACCCGCCAACCCCTGGGCCGTGATCATGAGCACGGAGGACGAGAAGTGATCCTGAAGACCATCCTGCTGCACGCGATGGACCTGCCCGCGCTAGACCTCGCCCAGCCGACGCCCGCCCCGCAGGGCGTGAACACCCAGGGTCTGGCCGACTTCCTCCGGAGGTTCTTCGCGCCCCTCTTCCTCGTCATCGTGTCCGTCGTGGCGCTCTTCTTCCTCTTCACCCGTGAGATCACCAGGTTCGTCCAGTTCATCATTCTCGCGATCGCCATTGGAGTGATCTTCTACGTGCCCAACATCATTGAGGTGACGGCGAAGGCGATCGCGGTCGCACTGGGCATCTCGGTGGGTTGAGACCGCGGGTAAGCGGTCAAACAACGAGTGGCGAGAGGAGGAGCGTGTGGATCTACCCACGTATACCAATATCTGGCGGATCGAAAAGCGGCTCTACAAGCTGTACGACCTACGGCTGCCGATGCCGCTGCCGATCGTCTGGATCGGTGTGTTCGTGGGTGTGGTGGCCCCGTGGTCGCTGCTGCTCGCGCTGCTCGGCCTGCCCTTCGACGCGCCGTGGCACGTGGTCTACCTCGTACCGCCGGGAATCGTCACGTGGCTCTCGACCAGGCCGGTGATCGAGAGCAAGAGGCTTACCGAACTGCTCCAGTCGCAGGTCCGCTACATGGGCGAGCCGCGCACCTGGTGCCGGATGGCCCCCACCGCCGAGCCCTCCGACATCGCCCTGACCGGCAGGGTGTGGCGCGCCGCGCCCCAGCGGGCCGAGGAGGTCCGGGGCAGGGCCGCGCGCAAGGCCAGGCAGAAGCAGAAGCAGGTCAAACGCGCCACGTCCCCGGCCCGCGAGGTCCGTCCCGCCGTCGCTGCCGCGGCCGCCGCCGCGGCGACCGCTCCGGTCGCCCGCGAGCGTACGGCCCGCGCCACGGCTCCCCTGCCGCGCCGGGGTACCGCTCCGGCCCTCGGACACGCCGTCTCCGCCGAGGCGCCCGGTGGTGCGGCTCCGGTGACTCAGGCGGCGTCAGTGCCCCCCGCGACCGCCCCGGCTCCCGCCGCGCAGCCCGTGCCGGCTCCGGCGACCCCGGTCGAACGGATCTTCGCTCAGCCTTCCCGGGCCTTCTCCGCGCAGGTCAAGGCGCATGACGACCAGGCACCCGCCGCGGCTCACGACGGTCGGGCCTCCGCGGCGGCTCGTGACGGCGGGGCCTCCGCCGTACCGGCCGCCCGGAACGAGCCGGACCCCGCCGCTCCCACCGCCGTCGCCCCGGCCGTCCAGGACGCTCCGGCCGCTCCCGCCGTTTCCACGGCCCCCGGCGCCCCCACGGCTCCGGCGGCACCCGTGGCCGCCGAGATTGCGGCTTCGGCGGCTCCGGCGGCCCCGGCGGCCCAGAACGCCCCGATCGGCACCGAGGCGTTGCGGAGGCTGCGCAGACTCGCCGCCTCCGCCGAGGCCGAGCGTGCCACCTCGTTCCAGGCCGAGAGCCCCGCCCCCTCGGAGCGGACCGAACGGTCTGAGCGGGCCGAGAACGCCGAACCGTCCGAAGGGGCTGCCGAGCCGGTCGAAAGGGCCGTTGAGCGGACCGGGACCGAGCGGCCCGAGAGGACCGTCGAGCGGGCCGAGGCCGAGCGGGTCGAGAAGACCGCCGAGCGGGCCGAACGATCCCCGGCTCCCGAGGCCCCGGCTCCCGAGGCCGCCGCGTCCGAGTCCGCCGCGTCCGAGTCCGAGCGGACGGTTCAGCGCTCCGACCGTCTCCAGCCGGTCGAGCGGCCGACGGCGGCGCCGAGGTTCGTCGGCCCCGCCCAGACCAGACCCGCCCAGACCAGATCCACTCCGGCCAGGGTCGCGCAGACCGGACCCGCTCCGGTCGGACCCGCTCCGGTCGGTCCCGTCCAGGCCGAGCCCGCTCAGGTCGGGACGGATCCGGCCGGGCCCACTCACATCGGGCCGCGCCCCGTCGAGCCCGCGGCGCGGGGCGGCGACATCCCGTCCCGGGATATCCCGGTGCGGGATGTGCAGGCGCGAGACGTGCCGGCGGGGGAGACGACGCGGGACGCGCACCGCGAGGCGCCGGCGAAGAACGCGCCGGCCGGGGCGGACGAGAACGCCCGAGCCCAGCACCGCAGGGGGCAGCCCGCGCTCGCCGAGCAGTTCGCCGACGGGCGGCGTCCCCACCCGCAGGAGCGGTCGGCCGGGACGCCGGGAGGCGTCTCGATCCGGGCCGTTCCCTCCGGGCCCGCCGCGGGCCCCGGCCCGGTCGTGCCCACCGTCCCGGTACCCCGCCCGACCCAGGCGGAGCCCAGGGTCCGCCGGGTCGAGTCGGTCGTCGGCAGGGACTCCGCCGGTGGCTGGCGGCGACTGGCGCAGGTGGTCATCGGACCGGGCGGCGGAAGCCGTACGGACGGCTCCGAGATCGACGAGGCGCGGGCCAAGGCGGCGTTCACCGGCAGCCGCCGGGTCGTCGTGCTCGGATGCACCGGAGGTGCCGGGCAGACCACGACCGCGCTCATGCTCGGGCACACCCTCGCGCGCTACCGCGAGGACCGGGTGCTCGCGGTCGACGCCAACACCGGGGCGAACGCCCTGTCGAGCCGGATCCAGGCCGAGTCGCCCGAGACGCTGACCTCGCTGCTGGCCGGGCTCGACAACGTGCACGGCTATCTCGGCATGCGGGCCTACACCAGCCGCTGCGCCTCGGGCCTGGAGGTCCTCGCCGGGGACGCCGACTCCGGAGCCGAGCAGCGGCTGTCGGACCGCACGCTCTTCTCCGACCGGCGGCTCGGCCGGAGCATGGACATCCTGGACCGGCACTACAAGCTGATCGTCGTCGATCCGGCCGCCGCGCTGGCGGCGCGGGTGCTTCCCTACGCAGACCAGCTCGTCCTGGTCGTCCCGGCCAGTGAGGACGGCCCCGACGCGGTGGCCATGACCTACGAGTGGCTCGACGGGCACGGCTGCGCCGATCTCCGCAGGCGGGCGATCATGGTCGTCAACGGGGTGAGCCGCCGCAGCATGGGCGACGTGGAGCAGGCGGAGGCGGTCGCCAGGGGCCGGTGCCGGGCGATCGTGCGGGTGCCCTGGGAGGACGAGCTCGCTCCCGGCAGGTCGGAGCGGGTGGAGCCGTCCCACCTGCGCGCGCCGGGGCGCCGCGCGTACCTCGCGCTGGCCGGGGTCGTGGTCGCGGGTTTCGGAGCGGCGCAGGCGGTTCGACCGAGCGAGGAGGAAGTGGCCCAGTGATCCCCCGGGCGCGAGGAGAAGTGGTGAACGGGCGTAACGAGGTGCTCAGGTGAACGAGCGCGGCGCGGGGCCTCGCGGTCTCGGAGATCCGGCTGTGCGGCCGGGGCGACCGGCGGAGCCGGCCGGGCCCGAGTGGCTCGGAGGGGCGGCAGGATCGGAACGGCTCGGAGGGTCGGCCGTGCGACCGGCGAAGGAGGTCCTGTGAGTCGCCCGTCGCGGGCACGTAACCGCCTCGCCGTCCGATACTTCGACGATCGGATCCTGCTGACCGACTCGTCGGTCTGGGCCTACTTCCGGCTGCCGACCGTGAGTTACGAGTTCATCACCCCCGAGGAGCGGGAGGCGCTGGCCACCAACATCACGATCGCGCTGGCGGCGATCCGGATGCCGGACGCCGAGGTGCACCTGAGGGTCGCGCACCGCACCTACCCGGCGGCCGAGTGGGCGATGGCGCTGAACACCACCTCGGACGAGGGCCCCGGCTGGCGTGACTACCTGGAGGAGATGTACCGCCACGTCTGGGCCAAGGACTTCTGGACCAAGGAGGTCTACCTCGGCGTACGGCTCGGCGCGCGCGGCAGGCAACTGGGCACCGGGGTGCTCTCCCAGCTGTTCGGCCTCTACCAGCGGGGTGAGAAGGTCCTGGGCCTGGAGGACGACCACGTTCCCAGGGCGGAGATCGCCAAGTGGAGCGAGCAGGCGGAGCGTCTCGGCCGTGCCCTGTCGTCGAGCGCCCTGTACGCCAGGCACGCCAACTCGACCGAGATCGCGTGGTTGTTCCAGCACGCCGCGACCGGTTCGCTGGGCGACCCCCCGGCCTCCGCCAGTCCCAAGCGGCAGTGGGGGAGGGGCGAGATCGAGGCGCTGGTCGAGGGACAGATCCACAACGGCAGGTCGCTGTTGCGGATCGAGCAGCCGTACGGCGACTCCTACGTCGCGCACCTGTCCTTCGCCCGCTTCCCCGACCTGATGCCCTTCCCCGACGGCGAGCCGTGGATGCACTACGCCGACCAGCTGCCCTTCCCCGTGGAGGTCAGCGCCAGGATGCGGCTGATCTCGCCGGTCAAGGCCAGCAAGGACGTGGCGCGCAAGCTCGCCCACGCCCGCGACATGGACATCCACATCCGGGAGGCGGGCGCGGAGGCGCCGCTGGCGCTGGCCGAGCAGATCGACGCGGCGCGGATGCTGGAGCACGGCATCACCAAGGAGCGCCTGCCGTTCGTGTACGGCTGGCACCGGCTGATCGTGTCCGCCCCGACCGAGGAGATCTGTGTGCAACGGGTCGAGGCGGTCGTGGAGCACTACCGCGACATGGGCATCGACATCGTCAACTCGACCGGTGACCAGTTCTCGCTGTTCTGCGAGGCGCTGCCGGGCGAGCGGGTCCGGGTCAACGCCTACGCCCAGCGGCAGCCGCTGCGCACCATCGCGGGCGGCATGGCGACCGCGACCGTCGACCTGGGCGACCGGGTCGACGAGGGCAACGCGGGCTGGATGGGACCGTACATCGGGGAGACCCTGGGCAGGGCCCGCAGCATCGTCCACTTCGACCCGCTGGTCGCGGCCACGCGCAACCGGCCGACGGCCATCGCGATCACCGGCGAGCCCGGCGGCGGCAAGACCACACTGGCGCTGCTGATGATCTACCAGATGGCGTTGCGCGGGGTGACGATCGCGGTCATCGACCCCAAGGGGGACGCCGACTCCCTGGTCCAGCTGCTGCAGGGGCGGGGCAGGAAGGCGCGGATCATCCCGCTCGGCTCGGCGGCGCCCGGCCTGCTCGACCCGTTCTCCTTCGGCGACGACATCGCGGCGAAGAAGACGATGGCCAGTGAGACCCTGCGCCTGCTGCTGCCCCGCATGTCGGAGGAGCGCGAGTCGGCGATGATCCAGGCGGTGGCCGCGGTCTCCAACGGGCCGCACCCCTCGCTGGGCAAGGTCGTCGACTTCCTGGAGCAGACCGACGACGCAGCCTCGAAGAACCTGGGCGCGGTGCTCCGCTCGATGTCGGAGATGCACCTCGCGCGGCTGTGCTTCGACCCCTCGGGCGGCGACCAGATCGACACCGAGGGCTGGACCACGGTCTTCACCCTGGGGGGCCTGACCCTTCCCGACGCCTCGACGGGCCGCGACGACTACTCCTACGAGCAGCGCCTGTCGGTCGCGCTGCTCTATCTGGTCGCGCAGTTCGCCCGGGGCCTGATGAACGGCCTCGACAGGCGGACGCCGAAGGCGATCTTCCTGGACGAGGCGTGGGCCATCACCTCCACGCCCGAGGGCGCCAAGCTGGTGCCCGAGGTCAGCCGGATGGGGCGTTCGCGCAACACCGCGCTGGTGCTGGTCTCGCAGAACGCGGGCGACCTGCTGAACGAACAGGTGACCAACTGCCTGTCGTCGGTGTTCGCCTTCCGGTCCACCGAACGGGTCGAGGTGGACCACGTGATGGCGCTGCTCGGGGTCGAACCCTCGGAGGAGCACAAGGCTGTTTTGCGCTCGCTGGGCAACGGCGAATGCGTTTTCCGGGATTTGGACGGGCGGGCGGGCCGGATAGGGGTGGACCTCATCTCCGATGAGCTGCTCCGCTGGCTCGATACGAATCCGACCCACGACAAACCCGACGAGAACATGCATGATCTTTCTGGGGGCGGCAGAGTCAGTAGGCCGGGGGCGGCGGCGCTGGAGGTACGGTCATGAAGGGCTCCCGCGAGGGACGCAAGCACTCCCGCAAGGGACGACTACGCAGGCGGATCGCCATCGCACTGGTGGCTCTGGCCGCCTTCCTCGTCTTACCGGCGCTGCTGCCGACGGGTTCGTCGACCGCAGTAGCCGCCGCTCCCTGCGACCTCTCGCCGGACCTGGCGCCGGAGGTCGTGGGCTCGGGCGTGGACGGCCTGGTGAAACCACCGCCCCCGGCCGCGCCGACCGGGACGTCGGCGGGGACCCCGGGTGTGTCCCCGTCGGCCCCGGCGCAGGCCGGGACCGCACAGGCCGCCGCTCCGGAGGGCAACTACGCCAGATACGGCACGGGCGGCCAGTTCTGGCACACCTACCAACTCGGCTGCGGTGACGTCGCGGCGGTCATGGGCAACATGACCGCGAACACGGTCTTCTCCTGGGCCAAGGCGCTGGACCGGCTGACCATCACCACCTACCAGGCGGCGGCCACCGAGGGGCCGCTCGACTCGATCAAGAACGTCGTCGACGGCATCGTCGAGAACCTGGCCAAGGCGATGTACTGGCCGTACCTGCAGCCGATCGTGATCCTCGGCGCCATCTGGCTCGCCTGGTACGGCCTGATCCGCAAGCGCGCGACCACGACCGCCGAGGGCGTCATCTGGATGGTCCTCGCGGTGACCGCCGCGGTGTGGTTCTTCAGCCGTCCCGGCGACTTCACCGGCCTCGGCA
This sequence comes from Streptosporangium sp. NPDC051022, assembly GCF_040683035.1. NCBI lineage: Bacteria > Bacillati > Actinomycetota > Actinomycetes > Streptosporangiales > Streptosporangiaceae > Streptosporangium > Streptosporangium sp. NPDC051022. The sequence continues at coordinate 63,192 of NZ_JBFBCF010000035.1, forward strand.
AGGTCGTCACCGACAAAACGGGCGAGGTCGTCAACTCCGCCTTCTCCAACCTGCCCAACGCGGGCGGTGCTTCCTGCCTCCCGGCCAAGGATGACGCCAATCCCCAGGTCAAGCCCGGTGGTTACGGCCAGACCGGCGTTCCGGGAGTGGACCAGAACGCCGAGGCGCTCTGGTCGACCCTGGTCTGCAAGCCATGGCTGATGGGTGAGTTCGGCACCGCCGATCCGGAGGCGCCGGTGGTGAAGGTGTTCGCCGCCAAGCTGTTGGACATCCAGGCGCTGGACGCGGCCGAGATGCGAACCTCCCAGACCCCCAACACCAATGCCCACCAGGCACGGTACGAGGAAGAGGTCGCCAAGAAGCTGGAGAACACGCCTATTTTCTTCCTCTTCCAGGGAAAGGATTGGACCAGCAGGCTCGGCATCGCGATCGGCGCGCTGATGGCCGCCATGGTCGCGGGGCTGCTGATCTTCCTGGTCGCGGTCTCGCTGCTGGTGCTCAAGGTGGGCTTCCTGCTGCTGCTGATCCTCGCGCCGGTGTTCCTGCTGCTCGGCGTCCATCCCGGATCCGGTCGGATCATCGCGATGCGCTGGGTGGAGATGCTGATCAGCACCCTGCTCCGCCAGGCGGTGCTGGCCCTGGTCCTGAGCGTCCTGGTGTACGGCTACGCGCTGATCATCTCCACGGCGCTGCCCTGGGGCCTGCAGGTCATGTTCATGGCGCTGCTCACGATCGCGGTGTTCTTCTACCGGCGGCCGTTCCAGCACCTGTTCTCCTCCATGGACGGCCACACGTTCACCACGCGGGTGCTGGGCGACGCGGCCTCCGCGCCGACCCTGCAGCGCGCCGCCGGGGTGCTGCCGCCGGTGGCGGCGGCCAGGGTGGGCCGCTGGGGCATGCGCAAGGCCGAGCCCGCCCTGCAGGCGGCCGCGCTCGCGAGCGGCGCCTCCGTCGCGACGGCGGCCGCCGCGGTGGCCCAGGGCAAGGTTCGCGGAGAGGGCGGCGAGCAGGGGCCGGGCACGCCCTCGGGCACCCGGGTCCCGGTCGGTGCCCAGCCGGCGCCGCTGGACACCGACGCCCAGACGGGCACCCGGCGCAAGGCCACCGGCCGTCCCGTCATCTCGACGCGCTCCGGCGCGGCGCCGCCGCTCAACCTGTCCGGCGGCGGTACGGCGGCCGGCGCCTCCCCGGCCAGGTCGGGCGGCGCCTCCGTCCGCAACGGCGTGGGCGGTTCGAGCGGTCCGGGCGGTTCGGGCGGTCCGGGCGGTTCGGGTGGCTCCAGTGGTTCGGGCGGTTCAAGCGGTTCGAGCGGTGCATCCGGTTCGGGCGGTGTGAGCGGCGGCTGGTTCGGCGGCGCCTCCGGCGGCTGGGCCCCGCGGGGCGGCTCGTCGGGTGGATCCTCCTCCTCGTCCGGCGGCAGGTCCTCGTCGTCCGGCGGCAGGTCCTCCTCGTCGGCGGGCAGGTCCTCCGGCTCCTCGGGGGGCGGCGGCCGTTCCGGCGGGAGCATCTTCGGAGGCGGTGGCGGCGGAGGTTCCCGGCGCTCGGAGCCGAGCTCACGCGGTTCGGGCTCGCGCAACGGTGGCGGCTCCGGAGGCTCGGGCAACGGCGGCTCCCGGGGCTCGTCCAGGTCCGGCAGCGGCATCTTCGGCTCCTCGGGGGCATCGAGGGGCGACGCCGGGCGCGACAGGTCCTCCGAGGCGCCGCCGCTCTGGCTGTCCAGCAGGCCGGAGCGCGACAGGCAGGCCGACGAGGCGGCGCCGTTCTGGCTCCGTGCCTCGAATCCCGATAAGGACTGACGATGGTCGAGGGCAACCGGCGGGGCGTCGTCTTCGCGGTGCTGGTCGCGCTGCTCGCGCTGGTCGGGATCTACCTGACCATGTGGCCGAGCACGGGTGACGAACAGACACCCGAGGCCGATCCGGTGGGGGTGAGCCGTACGCTGTCCGGGACGCGACCGGGCGGCGAACCCTCGCGCCCGGCGGCCACGGCCAGCAACGCGCCCTTCGACGTCTACTCCTACCTGCCGATGACCAAGCAGGAACTGGCCGCCTCCGCCGACTACGCCCAGCGGTTCACCGCCGAGTACGGCACCTTCAGTTACAACGAGCAGCCCTCCGACTACGCCGACCGGCTCAGGGGATACACCACCGACGAGTTCGCCCAGGTGCTGCTGCGCACCGTCACCTCGCCGGGCACCATCCAGGCGAACACGGCCGACCAGGTGATCTCGGTCGGGAGCGCGAAGGTCAAGGAGATCCGGCAGATCCAGCAGACGTCGGTGGTCTTCGTGGTCACCGGCACCCGGAGCGTCACCGCCAAGAGCGGGTCCAAGGTGACGAGCGACGACTACGCCGTGACGCTCATCGAGGTCGGCGCCGACTGGCGGGTCCACGACCTGCAGCCGGCCGACTCCGGCCAGGACGGAGACGACCAGTCCTCGCAGACCGGAGAGGCGGGATGACCGGCAACAGGAAGATCTATCTCGCGCTGATCGTGGCGGTCGCGGCGCTGGGCATGCTCGGGCTGACCCTGGCGCCGATGCTGATGATCGGCAGCTTTCCCTCCATCACCGGCGGCAGCCTGCCCGACTGCGACGACAGCGTGCAGCTCGCGGCCGACCAGTCCGACAGCGCGACCTCGGACATCCCGCCGGAGTACCTCAAGCTGTACCGCGAGAACGGCAAGAAGATCGGTGTGCAGTGGAACGTGCTCGCCGGGGTCGGCAAGCGGGAGACCGACCACGGGCGTTCCACGCTTCCCGGGGTCCAGAGCGGCACCAACTACGCCGGGGCCGCGGGGCCGATGCAGTTCCTGATCAGTACCTGGGGCGGCAAGGCGAAGATCAAGATTCCCTCGAAGTTCAACGGCTACGCCTCCGACGGCGACGGCGACGGCTGGGCCGACATCTACAACCCGGCCGACGCCATCCTGGGCGCGGCGAAGATGCTCAAGCGCAACGGCGCGCCGGAGAACGTGCGCCGGTCGCTGTTCGTCTACAACCGGGCCTGGTGGTACGTGGACCAGGTCATGGACATCGCCCAGAAGTACGCCAGGGACGGCGCGGTCAGGACCCCGCCGGACGCCGAGTCGATCTGTGACCAGCCCCTGCTGGAGGCGGCGCCCTCGGGCACGGTCGCCGGGATCATGGAGTACGCCCTGGCCCAGCGCGGCAAGCCGTACCTGTGGGGCGGCACGGGACCCGACGCCTTCGACTGCTCCGGGATCATCTACATGGCCTACCGGAGTGTCGGCCTGACCATCCCGCGCACCACGTTCGAGCAGTGGCCCTTCGGGGTGAAGGTCCCCGAGGGACAGGAGCAGGCGGGCGACCTGGTCTTCTTCAACGCCGGTCCGGGCACCTCGGCCAACAATCCCGGCCACGTGGGCATGGTGGTCTCACCGGGCAAGATGGTCGAGGCCAGATGCCGCCTGTGCGGGCCGATCAAGGTCACCTCTTACCGGGATCGCACCAGTGTCATGGGTTTCACCCGCCCATTGCAGAATCCCCAGGTCCTCGCGCAACTCAAATTGAGGGAGCAGGGCTGACACAATCGGGTCCCATGGACAAGGTCGTTGTGGGAGCCGCGATCGTCGACGGCAACGGCAGGCTGCTCGCCGCCCAGCGCGCCGACCCTCCCGAGCTCGCCGGTGGATGGGAGTTCCCCGGGGGAAAGGTGGACCCCGGGGAAGACGATCGCACCGCGCTGATCCGTGAGTGTCAGGAGGAGCTCGGCGTCGTGGTCGAGGCCGGGGAGCAGGTCGGCGGGGACTGGCCGCTGGCGGGCGGCTACGTGCTCAGGGTCTGGCTGGCCGAGATCGTGGCGGGGGAACCGGTGGCCAGGGAGCACCTCGACCTGCGCTGGCTGACCATGGACGAGCTCTACGACGTGCAGTGGCTTCCCGCGGACCTGCCGATCGTGCGAGCCGTGCAAGGTCGGCTCGACGGAGGTTGATCGGCTACTCGATGTGACATAGAAAGCACTGGACGTGTTGTTGTCGCGTGTCCGTATCGGGGGATCGGAGAAATGCGGTGACCGGATGGTGGCGGCGTGCCCGGATGGTTTCGGCGGTCGGGGCGGGAACGCTCGTGCTTGGCGGGGGATCGGCGGTGTGCGCGGTCGAGGCGGGCAGGGCCGTCGCCTCGCCACCCGGTACGGCGGGGGCGGAGAGCCTCGGAGGGGCCGGGGCGGGAGTGCCCGGGATCGGGGGGTTCGGGACGGTGGCGCGCGAGAGCCGTACCGGTGACCTGATCCGGTTCCGGGTGTGGCTGCGCGGGCCGGGGAGCGACGCGCGGCTGACGGTGGCCACGACGCCCGCCGCGTTGTTCAGGGGCATCGACTGTCCTTCCGCGGCGGGGGGCCGAGAGACGGTCCGGATCGGGTGGCGGGTGTGCGCCATGGGCGAGATCGGCGTGCGTCGGCCCGTGGACGTGCTGGTCGCCGTGCCGGAGGACGACCGGCCCGTCGAGCTGACCGCGGTGGTGCAGATGTCCGGCCCCGGGGGCGAACGGGTGACCCGGACGGCCAGGAGCTGGATCGAGGCCCCGGTCGCGAGGGCGGTCCGTGACGCCGGTGTCACGGTGCGCGGAGAGGTGGACGAACACGCGGACGGGCGGCCGGGCGAGCGGGCCGAAGGGCGGGCGCAGGCGGGGACGGTCGAGGTGGAGGTGCTCCCCGAGACGGCCTGGGCCGCCGATGACGTCCCGGGAACGGGAACGATCGAGGCCGTTCCGGGGACGCGAACGGAGCCGGGGACGCGAACGGAGGCGCGGATACAGGCGGAGGCGAGGGCGCGGGCGGAGGCGAAGGCGATCGAGTCCGTTCCGGGAACACGCGCGACCGGGGCTGTTCCGGGCACGGGAGCGGCCGGGGCCGCTCCGGAAGCGGGAACGGGCGGGACCGCTCCCGGCCCGGGAGTGGCCTGGACTGTTCCGGGAGCGGGAGCCGCCGGGGCCGTTCCGGGAGCGGGAGCCGCGGGGACCGCTCCGGGGGCGGGAGCGGCCGGGGCCGTCCCTGGAAGGGGCACGGGAGCGGCCGAGGGCGTCCCGGGAACGCGACCGGAGCCGAAAGCGGCCGGGGCCGTTCCGGGAGCGGAAGCGAAGGCGGAGGGTTCTGCCCCCGCCTCCGTTCCCGGGAAGGGGCCGGGGGCGGGGACGCCGGCGGAGGCGGGATCGCGGCCGGTGGCGAAGCCGGGGACGAAGTCGGGGACGGTGGCGAAGCCGGGAACGAAACCGGGAACGAAACCGGGAACGAAACCGGGGGCGGTGGCGAAACCGGGGGCGGTGGCGAAGTCAGGAACGAAACCGGGGGTGATGACGAAGCCCGGGGCGGCGAGGCCGGGGACGGTGGTGAGGCCGGAGGCGGTGGCGGAGCCGGGACTGGCCGATCTCATGGTTCCCCAACCCGCTCCCGGGGTGTTTCCGGTCCCTCCGAGGACACCTTTCCCCGGGGCGTCCTCTCCGGTATACCCGGAGATTTCCAAAACGGTTTCCGGAGCGTCCTCGCCCAGGTCAGGAACGATTTCCGAGATGTCATCCCCGAATTCGGGAGCGGTTTCCGGAGTGTTCTCCGTTAAGCCGGAAAAGGCCTCCGGGGTGCTCCTTCCGGGACATGGGCGTGGGCCCGGACAGGGGCGTGGCCACGGGCATGGGGGCGGACGTGGACATGGGCATGGAGCGGGGGCCGGGCGTGACCCCGAGGCGGGGACGGTTCCCGCCGGGGCTTCCGTCGGTCCCGGCGGACCGGTGACCGGTCCACCGGGTCTCCCAGGTCCGACAGGGCCGACGGGACCGCCTGGGCAGCCTGGACCCATTGGACCGGTTAAACCGGCTGGGCCGGCGGGTTCGGGGACCGGTGCCGTGGAGTCGGCGAGGCCGGCCTTTCCCCGGCGTCTCGAACCGGCCGAACCGGCCGCACCGGTCGTGAGGGAGCCGTTCCCCCCGTCGGATCCGCCGGTGCGTCAGGCCCCGGAGGTTCCCGGTACGCCGGGGGATCGGGGAGCGGTCGGCGGGCCGCCGGAGGCACCTGCCGTGTCCCCCGTGCCGAAGGCGGGACCGGACGGAGGAGGCGTCCCGCTGCCCTCGGCGTCCCCCGGGGACTGCGCGGCGCAGTGGGGCCAGATCGGGGAGCCGACGGCGGCCGCGTGGCCCGAGGCTCGGCCGCCCCAGCCGATCGAGTCGCTCAAGCCGCTCGGCGGGCGTAAGAAGTCCCGCGCGCAGAACCCGGGACCGGCCACCGGGCGGCGGGCGACCGCCGTACGCTCCGATCCGCCCGCGCCTCCCGCCTCGGCCCTGTCCGAATCCGGACAGATGCCGCAGCTCTGGAACGACCCGAATCTGCGGATGCCGCTGGCCGCGCCCACGCCGGTCGTGTCGCCGTCCCCGGGGAGCATCCCGGGGAGTACGGCGGACGCACAGCCGCTCGGCGCACCGCTGCCCCGTGACGTGGACGGCCCTGGTCAGGAGGTCGAGCCGGTGGCCCTGTCGGAGCCGTTCTTGACAGGGACGCGGGGATTTCCCATGGTGGGGGCCTCGGTGGGCGGTCTGCTGGGACTGCTGTGGCTACAGGCGAAAATTCAGCGTAGACGAGGGACACGACCCGTGTTGTGAAACGTGGCTGGTTGTTACTTTTACCCGACTAGTATTTCCTTGACTTGACTCGTTCTGTATAGGGAATTCTCGGAGGGCACCGGTGGCACGATCCCGGCGTGCAGTGGTTATCTCCGCCGTTCTCATATCGGTGGGAGTGGGCGGTTCGGCGCTGGTTGTGGCGGCGCCGTTCACCGCCTCACCTCCGGCCGGTGCCTCGGCCCGCCTGGCCGCGAACCCCTCAGAGGTTCCCGGCTGTGACGTCGATCCCGCAGGACCGTGCGCGGAACCGACCCCGGTCGTCACCGTCACGGTCACCGACGCCCCTCCTGCGGAATCTCCCCTCCCGGTTCCGCAGAAGACGGTGACCACCACGGTCACCGTCACCCCCTCGTCGAAGCCCAAGCCTCCCAAGACCAAGCCTCCCAAGACGACGGCTCCGCAGCCCACACCGCTTCCGGTCCAGCCGCCGGTCTCCACTCCCGTCGTCCCGGCCCCCGTCGAGACCCCCGCGTCGACGCCCACCGAAGAGGCGCCCGTGTTCCCCAGCACGGAGGAGGTGCAGCCGACGCCCACTCCCACCCCCGACTTCGTCGTTCCCAGCTCCACGCCCCAGCCGACGGGCGACGACACGTTCGAGGACCCGGGAGCCGCCTCGGTGCCCTACGAGATCCGCAACGCGGGCTCCGACTTCAACGCCTCCGAGCTGAGCCAGCAGCTCGGCATCCCGGCGCTGATCCTGGTGCTGCTGGTGCTGTTCGCCGTGTTGATCTTCGAGGGCAGGCTGCGCCGTATGGCCCACGCCTCCGCCGTCCGCAGGGCCGGCCCCCGGGGTGCGGGGCGCCGTGAGTACGTCGAGACGATGCCCTATCCCCCCGGCGCCGCCTACGCGCCCGCGCCGGGCTTCCCGCCCACGGTCTACCAGGGCGGTACGGCCTACGCCCCGATCATCAGCTTCGTCCCCATGCAGATGTACGGAGGCACGACCTACCCGGAGGGCTACGCGCCCGAGCAGCACCCCCAGGCGTACGAGCAGCCGATCGCCTACATGCCGGGTCCCGGGCAGGAACAGCCCACCGGCTACTTCGACCAGCAGCACGGTCACTTCCCCGCGGGGCACGACCAGCAGTCGCCGTACGGCCCGGCGGGCCCCGGCACCTCGCAGCACGCCTTCCAGGAGGGCTCCTCGCGGTTCCCGGAGGAGACGCTCCAGCCCGGGCCCGGCGAGTTCCCCGCGGGGCCGTTCGACCAGGGGTTCGGCGGGTTCCCCGGCGCTTCGGCGCCGCAGGGGACAAGTGAGTTCCCCGCGGGTTCGCCCGATCAGGGGTTCGGCGGATTCCCCGCGGGCCCGGCGCCGGAGTTCCCCGCGGGTCCGCCGTCGCAGGGATTCGGTGACTTCCCCGGCGCCCAGCCGCAGGGGTTCGGCGGGTTCCCCGGTGCCTCGGCGCCGCAGGGGACAAGTGAGTTCCCCGCGGGTCCGCCGCAGGGGACGAGCGAGTTCCCCGCGGGTCCGCCGCAGGGGTTCGGCGAGTTCTCCGCCGGTCCGGTGCAGGGGGCGGGTGAGTTCCCCGGGGCGCCGTTCCCGCAGGAGCCGGCGCGCCGTCCCTTCGGCCTGGAGCCGCTGCCGTCCAAGCGCAGGAAGAAGAAGTCCCCGTCTTCCATGGAACCCCCGGCGGCTCCTCCCACGGCCCCCTCCGAGGAGTCTCCCTCGGGGTCCGTGTGGACACCGCCCTCGCGGGAGGAACCGCAGCGTCGTCCCTTCGGCCTGGAGCCGCTTCCGGACAAGCGCGCGAAGAACCAGCCGTCTTCCGACGAGTCCTCAGGTACGGCGGTCTATCCCCTTCCCGGCGAGAAGGACGACAAGAAGAAGCGCGGCCTGTTCCGCCGTTCCAAGTAACGGGTAAGCCCCGGGCACGCTCCGGACGGCCGTCCGGGACATCTTCGAGACGGCCGTCCGGACGAGCCCCGGGCGGGTCGAGGGTCCGGGGCGGGGGTTCTGAAGGATCCTGGGTGGGTCCAGGCCTCCGGGCGGTGGTCCTGGGCGGCCGTTCCGGCTTTCGGTGACCGTCCCATCCGCCGGGCGTGGCTCGCCGTACCCGCCTCTCCCGAAGCCCGTGCGACCGGGACCGTACGCGTACGCGCCTAACCCCGCAACGCGACGCCCCACACACGCCTCACCCCGCACACACGGCGCCCCCCACACGGCGCCCCCCCCACACACACGGCGCCCCGCGCACACGACGGCGCCGGTCACGGGGAGACGTGACCGGCGCCGTGGAGGGGTGCCTGCCCCCTCACGGGGGCGGTTCCGGCCGGGCCGGGCGGCCAGGCCGGGCGGGGCTCAGCTCTTCGCGCTGGAGCGCTTGAAGATCTTGTTGCCCAGCCAGACCAGCGGGTCGTACCTGCGGTCCACGACCCGTTCCTTCATCGGGATCAGCGCGTTGTCGGTGATCTTGATGTGCTCGGGGCAGACCTCGGTGCAGCACTTGGTGATGTTGCAGTAACCGAGGCCGTGCTCCTCCTGCGCGGCGTCCTTGCGGTCGGCCACGTCGTAGGGGTGCATGTCCAGCTCGGCGATCCGCATCAGGAAGCGCGGACCGGCGAAGCCGGGCTTGTTCTCCTCGTGGTCACGGATCACGTGGCAGACGTTGTTGCACATGAAGCACTCGATGCACTTGCGGAACTCCTGGGACCGCTCGACGTCGATCTGCTGCATGCGGTACTCGCCCGGCTTCACGTTCGCAGGCGGCGTGAAGGACGGGATCTCGCGTGCCTTCTGGTAGTTGAAGGACACGTCCGTGACCAGGTCCTTGATCACCGGGAACGTCCGCATGGGCGTCACGGTGATCGTCTCGTCCTCCGAGAAGGTGGACATCCGGGTCATGCAGCCGAGCTTCGGCTTGCCGTTGATCTCCATGGAACACGAGCCGCACTTGCCGGCCTTACAGTTCCAGCGGACCGCGAGGTCGGGAGCCTGGGTGGCCTGGAGCCTGTGGATGATGTCGAGGACGACCTCGCCCTCGTTCACCTCGACGGTGAAGTCCTCCAGCTTGCCCTCGCCGCCCTCGCCCCGCCACACGCGGAACTTCGCCTTGTAACTCATGGTCACTCCTTGACCAACGCGTCGAAGTCGGCCAGCTCTTCCTCGGTGATGTACTTCTTCAGCTCGGCCCGGTCGAACAGGCTGATCAGGTCGTCGCGCATGGACAGCTGCACCTTCTCCACGACGTCCACGCCCGAGCCGTCCGGGGAGAGGCCGCACACCAGGAGCTTGCGGCGCCACTCGGCCGACATGCCCGGGAAGTCGTCACGGGTGTGGCCGCCACGGCTCTCCTCGCGGATCAGCGCCGCCTTGGCCACGCACTCGGAGACCAGGAGCATGTTGCGCAGGTCCAGGCAGAGGTGCCAGCCGGGGTTGTAGATCCGGCTGCCGGTCGCGCCGACCCCCTGGGCCCGCTCCTTGAGCTTGCCCACGGCCTCCAGCGCCTCGGTGACCTCCTCCGACTTGCGGATGATGCCGACGAGCTCGTTCATCGTCCGCTGCAGCTCCTGGTGAACCTCGTACGGGTTCTCCCCGGTGCGCTCCAGCGGGGCCAGGGCCTCGGCCTTCGCGTCGGCGACCGCCTCCTCGGTGACCTTCGGCCGGGAGGCCAGGCCGTTCACGTAGTCGGCCGCTCCCGCGCCCGCGCGGCGGCCGAACACCAGCAGGTCGGACAGCGAGTTGCCGCCGAGCCGGTTGGAGCCGTGCATGCCGCCGGAGACCTCGCCGGCCGCGAACAGGCCGGGGACGTCGGCGGCGCCGGTGTCGGCGTCGACCTCGACGCCGCCCATGATGTAGTGGCAGGTCGGGCCGACCTGCATGGGCTCGGCGGTGATGTCGACGTCGGCCAGCTCCTTGAACTGGTGGTGCATCGACGGCAGCCGCTTGATGATCTCGGCGGCGGGCAGCCGGCTGGAGACGTCGAGGAAGACGCCGCCCTGGGGCGATCCGCGGCCGGCCTTCACCTCGGAGTTGATGGCCCTGGCGACCTCGTCACGAGGCAGCAGCTCCGGAGGACGGCGGTTGTTGGCCTGGTCGGTGTACCAGCGGTCGCCCTCCTCCTCGGTGGTGGCGTACTTGTCCTTGAACACGTCGGGGATGTAGTCGAACATGAAGCGCTTGCCCTCGGAGTTGCGCAGCACTCCACCGTCACCGCGGACCGACTCGGTGACGAGGATGCCGCGGACCGACGGCGGCCAGACCATCCCGGTGGGGTGGAACTGGATGAACTCCATGTTGATCAGCTTCGCCCCGGCGAGCAGCGCCAGCGCGTGACCGTCCCCGGTGTACTCCCACGAGTTGGAGGTCACCACGTAGGACTTGCCGATGCCGCCGGTGGCCAGCACGATCGCGGGGGCGTCGAACAGGATGAACTTGCCGTTCTCCCGCCAGTAGCCGAAGGCACCCGAGATCGCGTCGCCGTCCTTCAGCAGGCGGGTGACCGTGCACTCCTGGAAGACCTTGATGTAGGCCTCCGCGTCGCCGTGCAGCTTCTCGTCCTCCTGCTGGAGCGCGACCACGCGCTGCTGCAGGGTGCGGATCAGCTCCAGGCCGGTACGGTCGCCGACGTGGGCCAGCCGGGGGTACTCGTGCCCGCCGAAGTTACGCTGGCTGATCTTGCCGTCCTTGGTGCGGTCGAACAGCGCGCCCCACGCCTCCAGCTCCCAGACACGGTCGGGGGCCTCCTTGGCGTGCAGCTCGGCCATCCGCCAGTTGTTGAGGAACTTGCCGCCCCGCATGGTGTCGCGGAAGTGCACCATCCAGTTGTCGTCGCTGTTGACGTTGCCCATGGCGGCCGCGGCGCCGCCCTCCGCCATGACGGTGTGCGCCTTGCCGAACAGCGACTTGCAGACGATCGCGGTCCGCTTGCCCTGCTGGCGGGCCTCGATGGCCGCCCGCAGTCCCGCACCGCCGGCGCCGATGACGACGACGTCGTATTCGTGACGCTCGATTTCCACAGGTGATCCTTATGCGAACGGGAAGTTGACGATGCCCTTGGCGACCAGCCTCACGTAGAGGTCGGCTCCCATGACCGTGAACATCGAGATCAACGCGAGCTGCTGGTGCTTGGCGTTGAGCTTGGAGACGAAACCCCACGCCCGGTACCGGATCGGGTGCTTGGAGAAGTGGTTCAGACGCCCGGCGGTGATGTGCCGGCAGGAGTGGCACGACAGCGTGTACAGGTTGATGAAGACGGCGTTGACCACCAGGATCCACGTCCCGAGCCCGAACGGCTTCTCCACGAGGGCCAGCACCGCGTCCCAGGCGAGGATCAGGCCGATCACGATCGCCGTGTAGAAGAAGTAGCGGTGGACGTTCTGCAGGATCAGCGGGAAGCGGGACTCACCGGTGTACTTGCTGTGCGGCTCGCTGACGGCGCACGCCGGCGGCGACAGCCAGAAGCCGCGGTAGTAGGCCTTGCGGTAGTAGTAGCAGGTGAAGCGGAAGCCCGCGGGCAGGCCCAGGATCAGCAGTCCCGGGGGCAGGGTGTACCAGTCGCCGAACGGTGCCAGGCCGAAGAGGCGTGCCCCCTCGGGGCAGCTCGTCGCGAGGCAGGGGGAGGAGAACGGCGCGATGTACGGCGACGTGAAGTAGCTCGTATCAAAGATCGCCCACGTGGCGTAGACGAGGAATGCCGTGAAGATGATGAAGGTGACCAGCGGATAAAGCCACCACTGGTCGGTTCGCAGCGTGCGCTCCTTGATCTGCGCACGCTGCCTTCTGGCCGGGCTGTCGGCCGTTGTCTGGGTCATTGGAGACCTCTCCACCTCCCGCGGACCCTGCTCGCCAAAGGGGGTCCGGGTCGTTTCAGTTGTCCCGCGCGCCGGGCCGTGGTCGCGCCGGCTCGCCGTGCGCGCGCTTATCGGTGGGGATACGTTACGACGCGACTACCCGCTCATGTGAGAAGCGTCACTCACATTTTCACCGGTCGGGTGTGATTCCTGTCACGTTGGTCAGGTGGGGGCCATGGGGCCGCCATGTTCCGCGAGCTGGAGAGGCCTTTGGGGAGATCTTCGGTCACGGGCCCGGAGGGCCCGCGCCTGTCAGTAATGTTGGTCAGAACTGGGCAGCTTGACCACGGTCACGAAGAAGTCGTCGATCCGCCGCACCACGCTGATGAACTGGTCGAAGTCCACGGGCTTCGAGACGTAGGCGTTGGCGTGCAGGTTGTAGCTGCGCAGGATGTCCTCCTCCGACTCCGACGTGGTCAGCACGACCACCGGGATGCCGCGGAGCTTCTCGTCGCCCTTGATGTCCTGGAGCACCTCACGGCCGTCCTTGCGGGGCAGGTTGAGGTCCAGCAGGATCAGGTCGGGGCGGGGCGCGTCGGCGTACTCGCCCTCCCTGCGCAGGAAGGCCATGGCCTGCTCGCCGTCGTTGACGACGTGCAGCTTGTTCCTGACCTTGTTCATCTCGAACGCCTCCCGCGTCAGCAGGACGTCGCCCGGGTCGTCCTCGACCAGGAGCACGTCGATCCAGCGCAGGTCATTCATCGGTCTCTCCAATGGGAAGGGTCCAGCGGAAGGTCGTCCCGGGCTTCTCGGGCGCGTCGCTCTCCACCCAGATGCGGCCGCCGTGATACTCGACGATCTTCTTGCACAGTGCCAGGCCGATGCCGGTGCCCGCGTAGGCGTCCCGGCCGTGCAGACGCTGGAAGATCAGGAAGATCCGGTCAGTGTATTTGCTCTCGATGCCGATTCCGTTGTCGGCGCAGGAGAACTCCCACATGTCCCCGTCGCGGCGTACCCCGATGTGGACCCTGGGAGGCTCCTCGGAGCGGAACTTGACGGCGTTGCCGACGAGGTTCTGGAAGAGCTGGATGAGCTGGGTCCGGTTGCCGTGCACCGTGGGCAGCTCGTCGGAGGTCACCGTCGCCCCGGACTCCTCGATCGGGGTGGCGAGGTTGTTCAGCGCGCTCCGCAGGGGCAGGCCGGCGTCGATCGTGGTCCGCTCGCCGCCCATCCTGCCGACCCGGGAGAAGTCGAGCAGGTCGTTGATCAGGAGCTGCATGCGCTTGGCGCCGTCCACCGCGAAGGCGATGTACTGCTTGGCCCGGTCGTCGAGCTGGTCGCCGTAGCGCTGCTCCAGCATCTGGGTGAAGCTGGCCACCTTGCGCAGCGGCTCCTGCAGGTCGTGGCTGGCCACGTAGGCGAACTGCTCCAGCTCGCCGTTCGAGCGCCGCAGCTCCGTCGCCTGCTCCTCAAGCTTGTTCTGGGCCGCCTCGACCCTGCGCCACTCGGCGATGATGCGGTGGCGCATGGAGTTCACGTGGCTGGACAGCTCGGCGAGCTCCGACGGGTGCTCGACCTTCAGAGTGTGCTCGAAGTCGCCCTGGGCGACCGCGCGGACCTGCCCGCTCAGCTCGGCCAGCGGGCGCAGCACGGTGTAACGCAGAATGAGCGCGGCGCCGATCGCGGCCAGGATCAGGGCCAGGACCACCCCGCCGAGCGCGACGTACATGGTGCGCCAGCCCTGGTCGAGGCGGCGGCTGCCCTCGGTGTGCAGCCGGTTGAGGTCGTCCTGGAGGTCGCCGAGCGCCCGGCGGACCTCGGTGAACCGCTCGGCGTTGACGGGGGCGTTCCGCGAGGAGGTTTCGGTCTTGTAGGTCGGTATCTCGGCGACGACCTTTTCCACGTAGTCATGCCGCCATGCCTGCCCGGCGGCCTTCAGCCGGGCGACGCCGGCGCCGATCCGCTCCCTCTCCGGCATCCTGGGCAGCAGCTCGTCGAGCGCGGCCATCGCCTTGCTCTCCGAGGCGACGGCGTTGCGGTAGTCCTGCAGGGCCGTGGCCTCGTTGGTCCTGCCGTACGTCCGCGCCGAGCCCTCCTGGGCGGTCAGCGCGTTGGCGACGTCCAGGGTGCGCAGCGCGGCGGGGTCGACGACGTCGACGACGACGATCCTGGCCACCCGCGTCTCCTCGATCGAGGAGACCGTGAAGGCGGCGGAGATCCCGAGCAGCAGGGCGACGATCGCCCCCGTGAGCATGAACCACTGCCCGACCCGCAGTCTGCCGAAGCCCGTCGCCGGAGCCGGAGTGGGCAGAGGCCGCATGCCCGGGCGTCCGCTCATCGCCCGTTTCCCCGGGAGATGAGCACGGTGGCCAGGTCGTCGCTGAGCGAGTCGCCGTTGAGTTCGATCACCCGCTCGATCAGCCGGTCGAGGTGGACCCCGCCGTGCTCGTGCACCAGGGCGAGCAGCCCCTCGGTGCCGAGCAGGTCGGGGCCGCCGCCGACGGTGGCCTCGATCAGGCCGTCGGTGTAGAGCAGCAGCGACCAGTCGTCGCCCAGCGCGACCTCGATCTCCGACCAGCTCACGCCCTGGAAGATGCCCAAGGGCGGCCCGGAGGGGGTGTTCGGCACCACGTCGATCACGCCGTCGCGGATCAGCAGCGGTGGCGGGTGGCCGACCACGTGCATCCGCGCGTGGTCGAGGGCCGGGTCGATCCTGGCGATGCACAGCGTCGTGAAGATCTCCGCCGACTTGCGCTCCAGGCGGAGCACCGAGTCCAGGACGTTCAGCAGCTCGTTGCCGGTGTGCCCGGCCAGCACGAGGGTCCGCCACGCGATCCGGAGCGCGACCCCCAGCGCGGCCTCGTCGGGACCGTGCCCGCACACGTCGCCGACCACCACGTGCACGGCGCCGTCGGGGCTCTGCACGGTGTCCCAGAAGTCACCGGCGAGCAGGGCCCGCCTGCGCCCCGGCAGGTAGCGGGCGTCGTGCTCCAGCTCTCCGGGATCCAGCAGGGGGACGGGCAGCAGGCCGCGTTCGAGGCGGGAGTTCTCCTTGGTGAGCAGCTCGGCCTCGACCAGCCTGCGCTGAGCCAGGTCGGCGCGCTTGCGCTCCATCGCGTAGCGGATCGCCCGCGCCAGCAGCCGGGCCTCCACGTCCTGCTTGACCAGGAAGTCCTGCGCGCCCGCCGCCACGGCGTCCACGCCCACATGACTGTCGTTCAGCCCCGTCAGCACGAGTACGGCGGCGTGCGGCGCCATCGACAGCACCTGCTCCAGCGCCTCAAGGCCGGTCGCGTCGGGCAGGGAGAGGTCGACGAGCACGCACTGCACGTCGTCGGTCAGCCGCTCCCGGCTCTCCTGCAGGCTGCGCACCCAGATGATCTTCGGCGGGTTGTTCGCCTGGGCGAGCAGCTCCTCCACGAGAAAGGCGTCGCCCGCGTCGTCCTCGATGAGCAGGAGCGTGAGCGTTTCATTGGGAGGGGCGGTCACTGACGCCTCTTAAAGATCGGGGGAACCTACTTAACGGTATGCAGAATAGTGCGGCACCCTGACTTATGGGACGACGATCTCCCGGCTCCCGCGGAGTGTCCGGTTCGGGCAGCCGCACCCCCTCACCGGCGCGCCGTTCGCGAGGACCCGGCCGCTCAGCCCGGGGGGATCAGCTCCAGGCCCTCCGGAAGACTACCCTCGTGGGCGGCCTCGGCCAGGAAGAACAGCAAGGTGTCGCGGAACGCCTGCGCGGCGCGGGTGGGCTCGACGTCCTTGCGGTGGGCGATGGCGATCGTACGGCGCAGCCCCGGCGGCGCCAGCGGCGTCCCCACCAGCCCGGGACGGCCGTCCAGGACCATCGACGGCACCAGCGCGATGCCCAGCCCCGCCTCGACGAAGCGCAGCACCGCGTCCATCTCCCCGCCCTCGACGGACAGCCTGGGTTCGAACCCGGCCTGGCGGCAGGCGCCGAGCGTCGCCTCCCGCAGGTCGTAGCCCCGCCGGAACATCACCATCGGCTGCCCGCGCAGCTCGTCGATCCGCATGTACGGCCGGCGCGCGTGCGAGATGGAGGGGGAGACGACGACCAGGTTCTCCCGCAGCACCTCCTCGGTGACCAGGGCCGGGTCGTCGTTCTGCAGCGGCATGATGATCAGCGCCAGGTCGAGCTGGCCCCGGGCGAGGGTGCGGACCAGGTCACGCGAGCCCCCCTCCTCGACGAGCAGCTCGATGCCGGGATACTCGCGGTGGAACCTGGCCAGCGCGTCGGCCATCAGCCCGGCGCAGAGCGACGGCGTCGCGCCCAGCCGTACCCGGCCGCGGCGCAGCCCGGCCAGCTCGCCGACCTCGCGCCGGGCGGTCTCGGCGTCGGCCAGCATCCGGCGGGCGAGCGGCAGCAGCGCCTCCCCCGCGGGGGTGAGGGTGACGTTCCCCCTGGCGCGGCTGAACAGGGGAGCGCCGAGGTCGGTCTCCAGGGCCCTGATCTGCTTGCTCAGCGACGGCTGTGCGACGCGCATCCGCTCGGCGGCCTGGGTGAAGTGACGGGAGTCGGCCACCGCCACGAAGTAGGCCAGTTGCTGGAGCTGCACGTTTCCCTAGCGTACGGAGGCGTCGGTGGCGGATCCGGGGCGACCCCCCGGGTGGATGACGATGGGAGGTTACGGCCGGGGACGCGGTGTGAGATTGCTCGCATCCCGCCGGGAGCCGTCGCTGTAAAACCCGCATAAACGCAGAGGCGATAGTCGCAGGCTATGGAAACCACATCCGCGATGACTTGGACGGGGGAAATCACCCTACCTAGCGTCAACGTGTGACTGCCACGATTGAGCGCGGAGCCGCCACCGCGCCGGTTAAATCTTCGGGGGGCGCCCCCTCGGAGTCTGCGAAGACTGTGACGCCCAAGAGGTCCGGCGGGCTCCTGGGCTCCTCCAACGGGAAAAAGGCGGTCATGGCCGTCACGGGCGCCATCCTGGTGCTCTTCCTCATCGGCCACATGGCCGGAAACCTCAAGAGCTTCTTCGGCGCCGAGACGTTCAACGCCTACGCCGAGTTCCTGCGGACCATGGGCGAGCCGATCCTCCCGCGCCGGGTCCTGCTGACCCTGGTCGAGGTCGTGCTGGTCGTGGCGGTCGTGCTGCACATGTGGTCGGCGATCTCCCTGGCGCGCCGGGCGAACAAGGCCCGCCCCGTCAAGTACGCGGCCAAGCGCAAGTCCCAGGCGAACGGCTACGCCACCCACATCATGCGCTGGGGCGGCATCACCATCGTGCTCTTCGTCATCTGGCACCTGCTCGACCTCACCTTCGGCGTGGTCAACCCGGCGGGCTGGGACGGCGCGCCGTACGACAAGCTCGTCCAGGGCTTCGAGCCGTCGCGCTGGTGGGTGACGCTCTTCTACGTGCTCGCCGTCGTCATGGTCGGCCTGCACCTGCGGCACGGCCTGTGGAGCGCCTTCCAGACGCTCGGCCTGGCGGGCTCGCGCAGCTACCGCCCGCTGAAGGCGGCCGCGGCCGTGGGCTCGGCGGTGCTGGTGCTCGGCTTCCTCGCGGTTCCCGTCGGGGTCATGATCGGAGTGGTCAAGTGACGAAGTACACCGAAGGCGAGCCGATCCGCGACACCAAGGCCCCCGAGGGACCGATCGAGGACCGCTGGGAGAAGCGCAAGTTCGGCGCCAAGCTGGTCAACCCCGCCAACAAGCGCAAGCTCAACGTCATCGTGATCGGCACCGGCCTGGCGGGCGGCTCGGCCGCGGCGACCCTCGGCGAGCTGGGCTACAACGTCAAGTCGTTCTGCTACCAGGACACCCCCAGGCGCGCCCACTCCATCGCGGCCCAGGGCGGCATCAACGCGGCCAAGAACTACCGGGGCGACGGCGACTCGATCTACCGGCTGTTCTACGACACCGTCAAGGGCGGCGACTTCCGGGCCCGCGAGTCGAACGTCTACCGGCTCGCCCAGGTCAGCGTGAACATCATCGACCAGGCGGTCGCCCAGGGCGTGCCGTTCGCCCGCGAGTACGGCGGCCTGCTCGACACCCGCTCCTTCGGCGGCGCGCAGGTCTCCCGCACCTTCTACGCCAGGGGCCAGACGGGCCAGCAGCTGCTGCTGGGCGCCTACCAGGCCCTGGAGCGGCAGATCGCGGCCGGGACGGTGAAGATGCACACCCGCCACGAGATGCTCGACCTGATCGTCTCCGACGGCAGGGCGCGCGGCGTCATCGTCCGCGACATGGTCACCGGCGAGATCGAGCGGCACGTGGCCGACGCGGTCGTGCTGGCCAGCGGCGGCTACGGGAACGTGTTCTTCCTGTCGACGAACGCCAAGGGCTGCAACACCACGGCGATCTGGCGCGCGCACCGGCGCGGCGCGATGTTCGCCAACCCCTGCTACACGCAGATCCACCCGACCTGCATCCCGGTCAGCGGCGACTACCAGTCCAAGCTGACCCTGATGTCGGAGTCGCTGCGCAACGACGGCCGCGTGTGGGTGCCGCTGAAGGCGGGCGACGACCGTCCCGCCTCACAGATCCCCGAGGACGAGCGCGACTACTACCTGGAGCGCATCTACCCGGCGTTCGGCAACCTGGTCCCGCGTGACATCGCCTCCCGCGCCGCCAAGAACGTCTGCGACGAGGGACGCGGCGTCGGCCCCGGCGGCCTGGGCGTCTACCTCGACTTCGCCGACGCGATCCGCCGTCTCGGCCGCGACGCGGTCGAGAAGAAGTACGGCAACCTCTTCGAGATGTACGAGCGCATCACCGGTGAGGACCCCTACACCCAGCCGATGCGCATCTACCCCGCCGTGCACTACACGATGGGCGGCCTGTGGGTCGACTACGACCTGCAGTCCACCATCCCCGGCCTGTTCGTGATCGGCGAGGCCAACTTCTCCGACCACGGCGCCAACCGCCTCGGCGCGTCCGCGCTGATGCAGGGCCTGGCCGACGGCTACTTCGTGCTGCCGACCACGATCGGCGACTACCTCGCCAACGGCCCCTACGAGGAGGTCGACGAGGAGGCCGTCGAGGAGGCCGAGACCGCGGTCCGTGAGAAGATCGACAGGCTGCTGACGAACAACGGCACCCGCACCGCCGACTCCTACCACCGCGAGCTCGGCAAGATCATGTGGGACTACTGCGGCATGGAGCGCACCGAGGAGTCGCTGCGCAAGGCGCTGGAGCGGATTCCCGAGCTGCGCGAGGAGTTCTGGAAGAACGTGAAGGTCTCCGGCGAGGCCGACGAGCTCAACCAGGCGCTGGAGCGGGCCGGCCGGGTCGCCGACTTCTTCGACCTGGCCGAGCTGATGTGTATCGACGCGCTGCACCGCAGCGAGTCGTGCGGCGGTCACTTCCGCGCCGAGTCGCAGGACGCCGACGGCGAGGCCCTGCGCGACGACGAGAACTTCGCCTACGTCGCGGCCTGGGAGTACGGCGAGCAGGGCCCGATCCTGCACAAGGAAGACCTCGACTACGAGTACGTCAAGATGAGCCAGCGGAGCTACAAGTGAATCTCACCCTCAAGGTCTGGCGCCAGAAGGGCCCGAAGGACAAGGGCCACATGGTCACCTACCGGGTCGAGGACGTCTCGCCCGACATGTCCTTCCTGGAGATGCTCGACGTGCTCAACGAGCGTCTCATCCTGGAGGGCGACGACCCGGTCGCCTTCGACCACGACTGCCGCGAGGGCATCTGCGGCATGTGCGGCATGGTGATCAACGGTGTGGCGCACGGCGAGCAGGTGGCCACCACCACCTGTCAGCTGCACATGCGGCACTTCGAGGACAACGCGGTCATCACCATCGAGCCGTGGCGCGCCGCGCCGTTCCCGGTGGTCAAGGACCTGGTCGTGGACCGCTCCGCGTTCGACCGGATCATCCAGGCGGGCGGCTTCGTCTCCGTCCCGGCCGGTTCCGCGCCCGACGCGCACAGCGTCCCGGTGAAGAAGGTCGACGCCGACGCGGCGTTCGACGCGGCCACCTGCATCGGCTGCGGCGCCTGCGTCGCCGCCTGCCCCAACGGGTCGGCCTCCCTCTTCACCGCCGCCAAGATCACCCACCTCGGCCTGCTGCCGCAGGGCCAGCCCGAGCGCGACTCCCGCGCCAAGGCCATGGTCGAGCAGATGGACGCCGAGGGCTTCGGCGGCTGCACCAACACCGGCGAGTGCACCGCGGTCTGCCCCAAGGGCATCCCGCTGGACACCATCGCCCGGATGAACCACGACTACCTCAGGGCCGCGAAGTAGGTCCCGTTTCCGCAGGCCCGGCCACCGTCACGGTGACCGGGCCTGCGGGCTTCCACACCGGACTCGACCGGTTCGGCCAGGCCGCTCCAGCGCCGGTTCTCCGCGTCCCAGGTCTCCCCGGAGTCGGGAGACCATCACCGGCTTCTCCCTGGTCAGGCCGATCAGGCCGAGCGAGGGACCTGCCGTGACAAGGTCGAGATCATCGTCCGTGATGATCGGCGAATGAAACGCATGAGCGTCGTGCTGGTGGTAGCCGGTCTGCTGAGCGTCGCGATTCCCGGCGGCGCCGTTCACGCGGCCCCCGAATCGGGCTCTCTCGACTCCGTCGTCAGGGCGGTCAGAAAGCAGTTCGCGAAGAAGAGCAGCGTGCGCTTCTCCGTCAAGCGGCGCGGTGGGCCCTCCGAGCCTGCGAAGGTGATTCTGACGTCCGGTGCGTACCGCTTCACGGCTTCAGGCGTGTTCGCCGCCGATACCACGGAGATCTCCCAGTACAAATGGGGGACGGGCCGGTCCCGGGACATCAGCATCGGCCGGGAGTTCTACTCACAGGGCTACGTGCGTTCCAAGGACGGCAAGTACGTCTGGAAGTCGCCGCCGACGGTGGGGAAATGGATCCAGCAGCGGAGCCCGTCCGGAGTCATCTGGGGAGAGGACCTGGTCAACGGGATCAACCCGGGCTTTCTCAGACTGGTCGCCTCCCAGGGCGCGACCAGCGCCGGCGGCGGGACCTTCGAGGGAGTGACCACGACCCTCCACAGCGGCACCGTGACGGTTCCCGAGCTGGGCGAGAGACAGGCCGGGATGTCCTTCGGGACCGAGGAGGGCCGAGGCATGTGGGGCGGGCGGATCACCTGGAAACTCTGGGTGGGCCCAGACAACCTGCCGAGACGTTTCCACACCATCATGAGGTTCACCCGGCCGGAGGGCGGTGACACCGAAACCATGACGATGAACATCATCTACCGAGGATGGGGAACCCCCGTCACGATCACGGCCCCGCCCAAGCACCTCATCACCGACGACTGGTGATCGACGGTCCCTTCTCAAGCACATCATCGCGTTGCCCGGCGGCCGTTTGATCGTGAACAGGTGTCGCCCCCGCCGGATGAGCAGACCGAAAGGTTGTTCCGAGATGGTGACCGGGCCTTCGGTTCGTCGCCGGACCCGGGGCCGCCGTTGTGCCAGCGCCGTGGGCGCGGGAAAGATCGGTCTTGACGACGCGCGAGGTCAATCTATCTTCTAATAAGAAGCTTTCTTAACAGTGCACCACCTTCGGGGGACCGTCCACGGCCCGTCAACCAGCTGGAGGCCAGCAGATGCACCTCAGAAAGCACGCCGCCGCCCTGTCCGTGACCCTCCTCACCGCAGCCACGCTCCTCGTCACAGCCGCTCCCGCGCACGCCCAGCCCACCAACTGCCGGAGTGGCAAGGAGAACATCACCGGCTCGGGCTTCGACTTCTGGTACATCTGCACCGGTGGTGACGGCGGGTACGCCCTGCAATACCGCGTCAAGCACCCCAACCCCCAGGTCGACACCTGGATCTACGGGTACAGCACCTCCTGCGTGCCCGTCGGGCAGTTCCTCGACTTCCACCAGACCTGGGGCCAGCGCGAGGCGACGGGAGTGGTCTACTGCTGACCTCGGCACACTGATCCCCGTTCCCGCCGACGACCACCGAGCCGCCGGCGGGAACCCCGATCGCCCAGGTCGAACGAGGACACAAGCCCGCGACGCAGGCACTCGTCGCCGCCGTTGCGCGGACTCTGCGCATCGAACCCGGCGAACTGACGCGAGCCGCTCACGCCGGCGAGGGGCACGGCGTGATGAGATCTTCGGGCTGCTGTCCGAGGCGTACACCGGGGCGACGGCGATCACCTACGCACTGGGGTACTTCGATCTGCGCAGCTCGGCCATGGACCGCGTGGCATGGGCGGCACCGACGTCAAGCCAGGTGACCCGTCTCGGTGGGGCGTCTGCCAGACGGGCCTGATCCCGACAGAGGAGCAGCTCTTCAGGAGTACCGGTCTTCAGATGCGGGCCGTTCTGCTGTTCGGCCCGCGTCGCGGTGAGACCACGTATGTCGGGCACCGCCTGGTTACACTCGATGCATGAGCGTGATGCGCGAGGAACTGCACCACCTGGTGGACTGCCTGCCCGAGGAGAAGGTGGCCCCCCTGCTTCGCCTTGTGCGTGACCAGTTCGACGAGCGGCCCGTCGTTCGTGACCTGCCGTTCATCGGGATGCTTGAGGCCGAGCCGGATTTCGCGGAACGCTCTGAAGAGATCTTGCGCTCGGAGGACAATCACTCTTTGTGATCGTCATCGATTCGGGGCCTTTGGTTGCAGCGGTCAACATCCGGGACCGGTATCACGAACCCTGTACCAGGCTTCTGCGGAGCCATCCCGGCCCGCTTCTCGTTCCCACGACGGTCGTTACGGAAGTCTGCCAGCTCATAGAGAGACGGCAGGGGAGCCACGGCCGACGGCCGGCGGCTCAGCCAGGTGGAGGCGGACGGCACCGGCGGAGTCTGGATCGTCGAGTCCGAATGGAGCCAGAACCCCACCCTCTGGCACGTGACCGGCAAGACCTGGACGAAGGTGCCGCTACTTCCCGCGGGCGGGACGGGCACCGTGCTGTCCTCACTCGCGCGCCGGCCCGGGACGTCGACAGTGTGGGCGGTGGGGTCCACGGCCTCGCCACAGGGCAACCCGGACGGCCTCTCAGTGAACGGCACGTTCTGGCGCATCTTGTGAGGCCGCGCATGACGGCCTGAGATCTCCTTGACTCAGGGCGAGCTTCCCCCCTGCTGTCGGGCCATAGTTGATCTGAGGTTGTCCGTCGTATCGGTTGTCCGGACTTCAACCCCTGCCTATGGCTCGGTGAGGACGTACAGCAGCCCGGCCATGCTGGTGCCGCTCATCGGTGACCATGGCACCGGATCCGGGTGCGGTGCGGATCAGTCGGCAATCCAGATGCCCATCGTCATCGCTTGCGTTTATTTCGTTTGTTGCGGATACTGCGAGAAGGAGGTACGGCGATGACAGATGTGCAGGCCAAGCGCGTACAGCCCGGGAGCATCGATGCTGAGATGGCTGGCCGTGCTGTACGCCGCATCAAGGATTACCTCATGCGATCTCACGAGCAGTCGGTCATCCGTGTTGTCGGGGAACACGGTGCTGAGGACCCGCTGGTCTTGCCTCGGGAAGCTGTGAGCCTGTTGGCCTTCATCCTTGCCCAGGCGGCTGAAGGGCGAGGGGTGACGGTCATCCCCTCTCACGCCGAGCTGACGACCCAGCAGGCGGCGGACATGCTGAACGTTTCGCGTCCCCACCTGATCAAGCTTCTAGAGGAAGGAGAGATTCCCTTCCGCTTGGTCGGCAAGCACAGGCGTGTCACATATGAGGACCTTCAGGAGTACAAACGTCGCGATGATGCCAAGCGCCGTACGGCTGCCGATCAACTTGCTGCTCTAGGCCAGGAGTTGGGCATCTGAGCATGAGCTTTGTGGTGGTCTATGACGCGAACGTGCTCTACGGCAACACACTTCGCGACCTGCTCATCCGCCTGGCCATGACGGGACGCCTCCAGGCCAAGTGGACCAGCAGGATCCTCGACGAAATGCAGCGTAACCTTGCCGCCGATCGTCCAGACATTCCGGAGGAGAAACTGGGCAAGCTTCGCCTGCTCATGAACTCTGCGGTTCGAGACTGCCTGGTCGAGGGGTACGAACCCCTATCGAAGGACTGAAGCTACCTGACCCGGATGACCGGCATGTGCTTGCCGCGGCGATCAAAGTAGGAGCACAGGTCATCGTCACGTCAAATCTCAGGGACTTTCCTTCGGAGCACTTGGCGGCATGGGAGATTGAGGCCAAATCTCCCGATGACTTTGTACTGGACCAGATCGATCTCGATGGACGAGTGGTCTGGGCCTGTGTTCAGCAGATCGCGGACTCGCGGGTCAACCCGCCGGAGGCCGTAGACGATGTGCTCGACGCTTTGGAGAAAGCAGGTCTGGTCGAATCAGTCGCCGCCCTCCGGGCTGGTTAGCGGGCCACCGACGCTGGGGTGACGGTGAGAATGATTTGCTGACTGAAGCGAACCGCTATCACCAGCGATATTCGTTCAGGTGCCCAACGGCTACTGTGGCATCGGCGGCACCAACGTCAAGCTAGGTGACCCATCGGGATGGGGTGCCTGCCAGACGGGCCTGGTCCCGACGGAGGAGTAGCTTCACGGATCTCGCTGTACGGCTCACGCTCGACTTCTGGGCATGAGCCGTCCTGCCATCCGGCCCCGGTTCGGTGAGCGAGAAGCTGTGAGGAGCGGTCAGGTCAAGAGGGTGTCGTCAGGGGGCGGGTACTTCGAGGGCGGACGCCAATTCCGGCACACGGATGCTGGGACTTGCGTAAGCTGCAAGCTATGTTTCAGGTTATGAAACAGCCGCCATCCGTCTTGCTTCCGCTGCTGCGCTCTCCGTTTCAGGGGGAGCTCCTGGCCTGGCTCTTTCTCCACCCAGGTGAGGAGTACGCCTTGATTGAGCTGGCGAAGAGGTTCGACGTCTCGGCCTCGACCGTGACTCGCGAAGTCGATCGTCTCGCTGCTGCGGGCCTGCTCATCGAGCGCAGGATCGGCAACCTGCGGATGATCCAGGCGGACACCGACGTGGTCGTGGCTCGTCCGTTGACCGAACTGCTCGCTTTGACGTATGGCCCGGTAGCGGTGCTCGGCGAGCGGCTTTCCGAAGTCGCTGCCGTTGAGGAGGCCTACATCTACGGATCCTGGGCCGCACGGTACTCGGGCGAGCCGGGAAGGGTGCCGAAGGACGTGGACGTCCTGGTCGTCGGAGCCGCCGATGAGGACGATCTTTACGATGCCGCCAGGGCCGCGGAGCGGCAACTCGGCAGAGAGGTGAACGTACGCCGGCTGAGTCGTAGCGACTGGGAGTCCTTTGTGGGCGACCCTTTCCTGGAAACGGTCAGATCTCGGCCGCTTGTCCGACTCAAGATTGAAAAGAGGGAAAGCCGGTGAGGTGGGAGCAGGGGCGCGCTGCCCTTGAGGGCATGCTCGGTCGTGGCGAGATCGAAAAGGTGGCGGCGAGCCGTGCGCAGGCAGAGGAACTGCTGGTTCAGGCCCGGAAACACATGGCGACGGCTCGCCTTGCGATGGAATCGGATCCGATCGGCGCATATCAGCTGCTCTATGACGCGGCCCGCAAGGCCCTGTGCGCCGTACTGGAGAACCAGGGACTTCGGGCCAGCAGTCGAGGTGGACACATCGCCGTGTACGAGGCGGTCAGCGCGCAGCTCGATCCACCGCTGGGGCAGAGTCTGCGGCCTTTCGACCGGATGCGCCGACGACGGAACGAAGCAGAGTACCCGCGCCTGGGTTCACCCCGTTTCAGTGCTGATGATGTCAGCGCCGACATGGCCAAGGTCGAGGCGATTGTGGAGATCGCGACGAAGGTGATCGATCAGATGCACCCTTTCTGACGGTGGTTTCTCGCTGCCCCATAAAAGCGCTGCCACCGGCCATGGCTCTGAGGCAGGAATGGCTACTGTGGCATCGGCGGCACGGGCGTCTCATGTCTCGTTGCCTGACCTCAGGTGACGCGTAGACCCGCGGAGATGGCCAAACCCCGGTCCGAGATCGCCCGGTTCGCCCGGTATCGATCTTGGGCCAGAGCCGCTTCCGGCGAAGAGATTCATTACAGGGTTTACAGAGCCAAGGCGCACGCCCCGCGTGCGCGGCTGGTCGGTTCGGGCCGGGCCTGCGGCCTCCTGGAACCGGTCCCGTCCTGGCCGACCCGCCTGTGTTGCAGCGGGCAGCGGATACGACGATTCGGGTGATCCGGCCGGCACCACTCTAGGATCGACACGCCGGGGCTGAAGGTTTCCGATGGATTGGGGCGCTCGCTGACGCGTCGCTTCCGGTCCTTACGTAGTGCGCACCCACCGAACCAACGCCCCAGGTCACCGCTCTGCGGCTCTCCGGACCAGCGACACGTGAGCCAAGTCGAAAATAAACCCTTTCACTGGTGGGGGCTGACCGATATTCGAATGTTGAAACCAAATATGGCGCGCTCTCACTGTCTGTCACATGAGCGAGTTCATCTTTCAAGCCGCACGTCCGTGCCCCCGCAACCGCCTCCTTGGCCAAGTGTGGACAATTCGCGACACGACAGGAGCTTGACTAGTCTGAGTCAAAATGCGTAATCTCCCTATAAGGGAGGGCGATGAAATAGTCGCGAAAAACTTAATGCGCGAAGGAGTGCGTATGAGAAAAATGCGTGCACGAGTGCGTTTCCTCGCTGTGGTAGCGGCCTGCTTAACATTTCTGACATGCACCTTCGGTTCGACGGGGGCGCTGGCAGCCGCAGCCGCATGGATCCCCTGTCCGAGCGGCGACGTTTGCTTCTACACGGGAGAAAATGGAACCGGCTCTATGTGCCATTGGACTAACTCCGATCCCGACTGGACGACGGGTAGCGACGTCTGTAGCTGGGCGACCACCACGCTTACCCGTTCGGTGTGGAACAACGGCCAGGCGACCGCATATCCGACCTTGTATTTCTACTGGGGAACGAACTACACCCGCTACGCCGGCTGCATAGATCGAGGCTGGGGAGCAAACATCGGTCCCACTTACCTGTTCTCCCATAAATGGGTGACGGGTTCCTGCCCGCCGTGACCGAAGACCGGGCACGTGCCTGATCGAGTCGCCAGAGCCCCCGGTGCCGGTTGCCGGGGGCTTTGCCGTCCCAGAAGTCCCAGGGTCGCCACGCCAGAGGGGCACCGACAGTTCGGGATGAGGAGGCGTCCGTTCATCGCTGATGTTTCCGGTCGCCGACTGATTGCGTAGTTCTTCGATCTGGGATTTCGCGTTCTCGTGTTCCTGCTGTCCCGGCCGTTCGGCGGGCTCGGTGGAAGAAACCATCTGGACTTCTTCGAGCGGGGACTGGCACTCCTGGGGCAGGTGCGGCGGGACAAAGGAGGGGGCCCGAGCCGCACCTGGTGCTGTGACCGGGAACCTTCATCGGGTCGCGCGCCGCTCGCGGGGCGCCGGGCACGCCCGTGCCGGCACTCGCCGTACCGGCGCGGGGAAACACCACGGACCCGGTGAAGGTGTGTGGTCACCGCACTGGTCACGGTTCCCGCGCGGTGGGGGAGGGGCGCCGTACGCCTGAGAAGGGGAGTTGCGCGCCGGGGAGGGGCGCCGTACGCCGGGGAAGGGGAGCCGCGCGGCGGGAAGGGGCGCCGTACGCCGGGGAAAGGGAGGAGCTGCACGGTGGGGAAGGGGAGTCGTACGCCGGTCGTTCGTCCCGGAGGCCGGTTCCCGGTGCCCGGCTGGAACTCACCTCGGCCGGGCACCTCGCGAGCATGCCGCGGGATCCAGGGGGCGGTCGCCTGCTCAGTCGCTGAGCTGCTTGCGCATCAGCACGGCGGAGCGGCCTTCGATGCCCTCGCGGCCGGTCTCGACGAAGCCGATGGACTCGTACAGGGCGATGTTGGCGGCCATCTTGACGTTCGTGTAGAGGCGCAGCGCGGGCAGTCCCAGCCTGCGCGCCTCCTGTTCGGCGTAGGCCATCAGCGCGCGCCCGACGCCCTTGCCGTGCAGCTCGGGCCGGACCGCGACGTTCTCCACGAGCAGGACCCCGTCCTCGGGGACGAGCACGATGAGCCCTTCGAGCCCGTCGGTCACGTGTACGAGTCCGGCGGCGATGAGCGCGGCGTAGTCGGCCTCCATCGGCAGCGGCCGCATGCCGACGACCTCGATCCACGGTGTGTAGGCGTCGTGGACAAGCCGCTCCACGGCGGCCCGGTCGCCTTCTCCGGCCAGTCTCATACGCCCAATGGTGCCGGCACCCGCTGGGGATGGCTCGTTCTCCATGAGTGCCCTACCCGCCTTCAGCGCCTCCGGAGCATTCATGCGGTACTTGACCTCGACCTCCCGCATCCCATGTGACGCGGCGAGTCTGTCGAGAACGGTCGCGGCGCGATGGGAAGAGCGGTGGGGAGTGCCCGGATAGGCGACGGCGCGTGGCCGCCGCCATCGCTCCGGGAGACCTCAGTCCGCCGTGGACCCGGCGCGTCGCTCATAGCGTGAGCGTGCGAGCTGATAGGCCGTGCGCAGCAGCTCACGGGTCACCGCCTCGCTACGCGAACCCGGGTTCACCACCGCCAGCCAGCCTACGGTGCCGTAGACGGGGTGCGCGATCACGGTGTCGGTGGCGCTGGAGTCGACCTCGGTGGCGGCCGGATCGCGTGGCGCGTGACCGGTCCACCGGATGAAGGCCTCTTTCCCGGCGGAGATGTTCACGCGGAAGGCGTCCGGCCGGTCCAGGCGTGACGCCTCGTCGCCGGGATAGTTCTTGGTCACGACCGTCGCGAAGGGCTGCGTCGTTGTCGGGACGACGCCGTCAGGTGAGTAGTAGAAGAACGTGTCGCCCCAGCTGATTTCCGGCGAGCCGTCGCCGGGTGCCGGCCTGAGGGTCAGGACGCCGTCGAGGCCGCCCACGAAGCCGATGATCTCGTCTATGGTCATGTGCTCTAGCGTCACATTGAAGTGCTTGTGGAGACTTTGAGGCTGATACTGAGGGGATCCGGGATGTCAAGTCTCAAATCTGGGGACATGCGCACCATCGATGTCGCGCGGTGTGCCGGATGCTCCGTTCAGCAGGTTCGCAATCTCGAGCGTGACGGCGTGCTTCCGCCGGCGGCGCGCACGGCAACGGGCTACCGGATCTATGGAGAGATACATCTACAGTCCGCGCTGGCCTACCGGGCCTTCGCGGCGGGCGCGGGTCCGGCCGAGGCCAGGAAGATCGTCAGGGCCGCTCACCGGTTCCCCGCCTCGCAGGCGGTGCTCGTCCTTCTCGACGCGGCGCACGCCCGGCTCGACGCGGAGCGCACGGAACTGAGGCAGGCCGAGGAGGCCGCCCGGGCGGTCTCCAGCGAGCCGATCGAAGACGTACGCGCATCGGACTCGATGAGCGTCTCCGAACTCGCCTCCGCCCTCGGCGTGCGTCCCTCGACGTTGCGGCACTGGGATGCGGAGGATCTTGTCGTCCCCGACCGCGACCCCGCGCGAGGAACCCGGCGATACACGCCGGCCCAGGTGAGGGATGCGCGGGTCGTTCACCAACTCCGCAAGGCCGGTTACCGCATCGCACCGCTCCGGGCCCTCATGCCGGAGCTACGGCGCGTCCGCCGATCGGAGGATGTCGCCTCCGCGCTGGCCGCCAGAGACGCCGACATCGCGGCTCGCTCCAAGGCCCTCCTCGACGGTGCCGCCGCACTCAGTGCCGCGCTCTCGCTGTCCACCCACGATGCGGGCAAGCGCCGGTGAAGAGCACCGGCTCGGTCACGATGCGGGCAAGCGCCGGTGAAGAACACCGGCTCGGTGTCGGAGGCGTGCGAACGTGGCCCGGCCGACCTCGCTCCCCATGACCGAGACGTCTTGGTGCCGGTGAGGTCGCCTTCGGACTGTGTCACGGTTACCTCCTGTCCGGGACCCGATGTCCGGCTCCTTGAAGACCGGTGATACGGGGGTGAGTTGCGAATGATCCCTTTTATCTGAAATAAGGGACGCGCAATTCGCTCGGAGCCGGACCACGAGGGACGTCACGTGTCAGAAGCCCGACGCCATGAGGATCTCACTCCCCAACTGCTCGGTTCGCCGATCTGGCACGACCAGATGGTCCAGGAGGCGGGCATCCCGTTCTACGACGTGCCGCTGGTGTCGGTGGGCGGGGGAATCGGCTCCTTCACCCTCGTCGACGTGCTGAGGATCTGCGGGGTGCCCACCTCCTCCATGCGCGTGCTGTCCAACAGCGACACCCCGTGGCAGAGCTGGGAATATCTCACCCGCGTGTCCCAGCTGCCGCCCGGAGAGCGCATCCGTTCGGACGCGGGGGCCCGGCCCGACAACATCTGGGGGTTCCCCTCCTACGCCGTGCACGAGGCGTGGCAGGAGAAGTCGCCGAAACTGCTCTGGCAGGTCCTGGTCGAGCCGCTCCTCACCGACTTCTTCAGTCCCAGGGCCGCGACGATCTTCTCCACGGTCAAGCGCGAGGCCGATCGCATCTCGTACTGGGACATGCTGCTCAAAGGCCAGGTGCGGATGGTCCGCCGCCGGTACGGCGGCGGCTACTTCACGATCCTCACCCCTCCCGCGGGCGCGACACCGACCAAGCGCGTGGCGATCCGCTCCCGGTACGTGCACCTGGCGGTCGGCTACCCGGGCCTGAAGTTCCTGGAGGACCTCCAGCACTTCCGGGAGACCTACAACGACTACCACCACGTCGTCAACGCCTACGAGCCGCACGAGCACGTCTACGAGTTCCTCAAGACCAGACCGGGCACGGTGGTGGTGCGGGGTGCCGGGATCGTCGCCTCCCGGGTGCTCCAGCGCCTGATGGACGACCGCGAGCGGTACGGCCTGCACACCCAGATCGTGCACCTGCTCCGCACGTTCGTGACCGGGCCCCAGGGCCCCAGCCCCTGGATGCGGCGCCCGGGCGGCGACGGCTGGTCCTACCAGGCGTTCACCTTCCCCAAGTCCGCCTTCGGCGGCCAGCTGAAGGCGCAATTCCGCCGGACCGAGGGGGCCGAGCGCGCGGCGCTGGCCAAGGCCGTCGGGGGCACGACCACGCCGAAGCTGCGCCGCTGGCAGGAGCAGATGCGCAGGGGCCGGGAGGGCAACTGGTACCACCCGATCCAGGCGGTGGTCCAGCGGGTCGAGCCGACCCCGGACGGGCGGCTGGTCAGTTTCACCGGCAGCAACGACGGAAGGGCCGGGCAGTACGTCTCGGACTTCATCATCGACTGCACCGGGCTGGAGGCCGACATGCCCGAGCACCGGGTCCTGGCCGACCTGCTGGAGCACGGCGGTGCCCAGCGCAACGGCGCGGGCCGCCTGGCGGTCGGCAGGAACTTCGAGGTGAGCGGCACGGGCAGCGGGGACGGCATGCTGTACGCCTCCGGTGCCGCCGTGGCCGGCAACCACTTCCCCGCGGTGGACAGCTTCCTCGGCATGCAGACCGTCGCCCTCGACATCGCCGCGGACCTGTCCCGGCGCGGGTTCTGTGCCGAGCTCGGCCCCCTGCGGTCGATCAGCCAGTGGCTCAAGTGGGCCTCCGGCCGTCCCATCTGAGGAGTCCACGTCGTGATCCCCACCCTCGCCGGTCGTCTCCAGACCCGGATCTTCCTGCTCGCCACCGTCGGCGTGGTCCTGACGGCGCTGATCGTGCCGGTGCTGCCGGGGACGACGGGCACCCTCGCCCGGACGTACGGCACCGCCTACCTCATCCTTCTCGCGGTCGCCGTCGTGGGCCTGGCCTGGGAGCTCGTCTACCACCTGCTGATGCAGTTCCGCTGGGACAAGGACTGGCCGACGCTCTTCGGGCTGCTCACGATCGTCCCCGAGGGCCTGCTCATGTGGGTCCTGCTGGAGCAGCGGCTGGTTCCCGGCATCAACCGCCCGGTGGCCTTCTCGACGTTCGCGACCATGTTCACGGTCGTCTGGATCGGCCAGTGGCTGTTCGCCAACGGCCCGATGCGGGTGCTGTCGATCCAGTGGCGGCTGCGCGGCGGGCGGATCCTCTGATCCACAAGTGAACCGCAAGTCGCGGATGATGCACTTTTTACGAACCAAAGCGGTGTGGAACGCATCGAACGTGCAGACATCTCGTGACAGTGGCCGTAGGACCCTCGTCCCAGGTGTCGGACTCCTGACGACTGACGATCGTGATCCTGAGGGAACTCATGAGCAAACAGCCCGTGGGCGGCATCGACTTCGCCCACCCCCTGGCTTTCTGGACCGGATTCCTCACCTGCGTGGCGGGGGTGGCGCTGCATCTGCCGATGTACCTGCACGCCTCGGAGATGGGTTTCCACATGGCGGGCATGCCGATGGACACCCCCATGGTGGCCGGCATGGCGTTGATCGTCGTCGGGCTGGCGGTGACCACGTACGGGCTCGTCCCGCGTGACCTCAAGGCCGCCAGGCAGGCGGGCGAGGTGCGCATCCGCACCTCCGACGACGCCAGGCTCCGTCCCGCGCACATCGGTCTGATCCTCGTGATGACCGCCGCGGTGACCATCGACGCGATGAAGCCGATCACGCTGGCGTTCGTGGCCCCGGGCATGGGCAAGGAGTACGGGCTCAGGTCGGCCCTCAACCCCGGCGGCGACCTGCCCGTCGCGCTCCTGCCTCTGTTCGGCCTCACCGGCACGGTTCTCGGATCGTTCCTGTGGGGGTGGCTCGGCGACCGGATCGGACGGCGGGCGGCCATCCTGCTGGCCGGGGTGATGTTCGTGACGACCGCGATCTGCGGGGCGATGCCGTCCTTCGGGTGGAACCTGGCGATGTGCATGATGATGGGGCTCGCCGCCGGAGGCATGCTGCCCATCACCTTCTCGCTGCTGGCCGAGACGATCCCGGGACGGCACCGGGGCTGGGTCATGGTGCTCATCGGCGGCAACCTGGCCCTGGCGTACGTCCTGACGAGCTGGCTGTCGTCGGAGATCATCCCCGTCTACTCGTGGCGGGCGCTGTGGCTGCTGGGCATCCCCACCGGTGTGCTGCTCATCCTGCTGAACCGCTGGATCCCCGAGTCGCCCCGGTTCCTGCTGGCCCACGGGCGCGAGGCCGAGGCACGGGCCATCATGGTCAGGTACGGCTCCGCCGAGGCGGCCGAGGCCGAGGTCGAGCGGGCCGTCACCGACAAGGCCGACGGTGACAAGGGCGGCTACACCCCGCTGTTCCACCGCCCCTTCACCGGTCTCAGCGTCGCGGTGGTGATCCTGGGGCTGAGCGTCGGCCTGGTCACCTACGGCTTCCAGCTCTGGATCCCCTCCAACCTGCAAAAGCTCGGCCTCGCCCAGCAGGCGGCCGACCGCGCGCTGCGGGACTCGGCGCTGCTGGGCCTTCCGCTGGTCTTCATCGCCGCCGCGATGTACGGGCTGTGGAGCGCGAAGAAGACCATCGTCGTGCTGACCGTCCTGGTGGCCGCCGCGCTGCTGGCCTTCTCGGTGGCGGGCGAGTCGCTGGTGCACGACGAAACCTGGATGTACGTGCTGCTCGCCGGGCCGATCGTCGGCACCGCCACGATCGCCGCGGTGGTGGCGGCCTACAGTTCGGAGATCTACCCGACGCGGATCCGCTCGCGCGGTTCCGGTCTGTCGGCGGGAGTGGGCAAGTTCGGCGGGGTCGCGGTCACGGCGGTCCTGGTCGCCGGGGTCACGGTGCCCTCCATCGGCGCCACCGCGCTCCTCGGCGCGGTCCCCCTGGTCCTGGCCGTCCTGGCGATCGCCTTCTTCGGCGTCGAGACCCGCACCGCGAGGCGTGAGAACGGCCTCGTGGGAACGGCCTCGTGACCGCCCGGCCGCCGTTGACGGTGGCCCGACCGCGGCCTGACCGTGGCCTGGTCGCGGCCCGACCGCAGCCTGGTCGCGGCCTGACCACGGCCTGACCGTGGCGGGGAAAAGTCGTCCGCCGGTTGAGCGCGGGATGGGAAGTCTCTAGATTCGGGCCGTGACAGATAGCTCGACCGGGGCGGCCGGGCCGTTCGCCGAACCCTCCCCGAAGAGAACGCGGATCGGCTGGGCACTGTCCGTCGGGTTCGCGGCCTGGATCGTGGGATTCTTCGCCTGGTGGACGGTCAGCTGGGCGATCGAAGCGGAAGAGTGCGGTCTCGATCCGTACACGGAGTACGAGACAGAGAAATGCGTTCCGGTGAGCGCGTGGGGGGCCGCGGCGGCGTATATGTGGATCGCCGCTCCGGTGGTCTGGATCGCGGCGGCCCTTTTTCTCTGGCTCGCTCCCAGGCGTCTGGTGCGGGCCCGGCGGATCGCGCTGTGGAGCATTCCCTTGCTCCCGGTCGGCACCGTCGCCGTACAGGTCCCCGTGTACGTCCTCTACGGGCCGCCGCCCCCCTGACGTCCGCCCGGTACCCGGGACGTCCGGTCCTCAGCGGAGTTCCAGGACGATCTCCTGGCGTAGCGGTCCCGCGTCGATGCCCGCGTCGGCGATGACGCGGGAGGCCAGTCCGCCGCCCTCGCGGAGGATGCCGAGCAGCAGGTGGCCGTCGCAGATGGTCTTCTGCCGCAGGGCCAGGGCCTCGCGCAGGGACAGTTCCAGGACCTTCTTGGCCCGTCCGGTGAGGGGGGTGTGACGGCCGCTGACGCGCTGTCCTCGCCTGGTCGTCACGGGTGCGCGGTCCAGCGCGCCGGGACCGAAGGCGGCCTCCACCCTCTCCCTGACGGCGGACAGGTCGATGCCGATCGATTCGAGGGCGTCGGCGTCCAGGGTGTCGGAGGGCCGCCGGGGGGTCATGCGGGCGACGGCCTGGTAGGCCTGCTCGTAGTCGAGGCCGCGCCTGCCCAGCACGCGGGCCGAGAGCGTGGCGCGCTGGTCGAGCAGCCCGAGCAGGAGGTGCTCGGTGCCGATGAAGGGGTGCCGCAGCCGCTGGGAGTTCTCCCGGGCGAGGACGACCGCCTGGCGGGCGTCCTGGTGGAACCGTTCGAACATGGCTATTTCTCCCGTCTCAACAGGCCTCGGCCACCCGCGTACTTCTTGTGCACCGCCTGCCGGGTCACTTCCAGGCAGTAGGCGATCTCCTGCCAGGACCAGCCCTGCTCCCTGGCGTTCTCCACCTGAAGGGCCTCCAGCCGATCGACGAGCATCCGCAGCGCCCGGACGGCCCGTAGGCCCACGGCCGGGTCGCGGCTGCCCGCGTCTGAGGCCAGCTGTGCCGTATCGCTCATAGATGTCAATGTAAGTTGACGCCTCTCTCGTGTCAACCCTGATTGACGTCGCCTCGCGCCGGGAGGCCGTCTCAAGGTCAGAAAACGGTTTGCCTGGTGATATTGGCTTTTGTCAGGCTGGAGTTGCTATGCGCTCCCTACCTGCCGCCGACCCCGGCGTTCCCGATGCCCGCAGTCCGTTCCGATATCTCTTCTGGGTCGCCCGTAAGCAGGCGGGGCCGCTCGCGATCGGCATCGGCTACGCCACCCTGTGGTGGACCGCGATGGCGCTCATGCCGGCGGCGATGGGCAGGGGCATCGACGCCATCAGGGCCAAGGACATGGAAGGCCTGCTCACCTGGGGTGCGGTGATGCTCGGCCTGGGACTCGTACAGGCCGCCGCCGGTATCCTGCGGCACCGGATGGCCGTCTACAACTGGCTGGCGGGCGCCTACCGGACCGTCCAGATCACCGTCAGGCAGGCGACCAGGCTGGGCGCGACCCTGCCCAGGCGGATGTCGACCGGCGAGGTGGTCAGCGTCGGCAACTCCGACATCGCCCACATCGGCAACGCGATGGACATCCTGCTGCGCGGCACCGGGGCGATCATCGCCATCGGCACGGTCACCGTCATCCTCATCAGGACCTCGCCGCCGCTGGGCCTGATGGTGCTTCTCGGCGTTCCCCTCATGGCCGTCGCCGTCGGTCCGCTGCTCAGGCCCCTGCACCGGCTCCAGCACGTCCATCGCGACCTGCAGGGCGAGATGTCGACCCGCGCGGCCGACATCGTCGCAGGTCTGCGCGTGCTGCGCGGCGTCGGCGGCGAGCAGATCTTCGCCGACCGCTATGCCGAGGAGTCCCAGAAGGTACGGCACGCGGGCGTGCGGGTGGCGGCGGTCGAGTCCGTGCTGGAGGGCGCGCAGATCCTGCTGCCCGGCCTGCTGATCGCGGGCGTGACCTGGCTGGGCGCGACGTTCGCGATCAGGGGCGAGATCACGGCCGGTCAGCTGGTGGCCTTCTACGGCTACGCGGCCTTCCTGATCGCCCCCCTGCGGGCGCTCACCGAGGCGGCCGACAAGCTGACCAAGGGGCACGTGGCCGCGGGCCGGGTGGTGCGGATTCTCCGCCTGGAGCCGGAGGTCGGCGGCGGCACCGGCGGTTCGGCCGGGGGCCTGCTGCGCGACGTCGCCTCCGGCGTCGCGATCCGCCCCGGCGTGTTCACCGCCGTCGCCGCGGCCACGCCCGAGGAGGCCGTCGCGATCGCCGACCGGCTCGGCCGCTACGCCGACGGCGACGTGGACTTCGGCGACGTGCCGCTGAGCACCCTGCCGATCTCCGAGGTCCGCCGCCGGATCCTGGTCGCGGACAACGAGGCCATGCTGTTCGCCGGGACGCTCAGGGACGAGCTGGACGTCACCGGCCGGGTCCCGGACGACAGGATCGCCGAAGCCCTGCGCGACGCGTGCGCCGAGGACATCGTCGAGGCGCTCCCCGGCGGCCTCGACGGGCACGTCGCCGAGTCGGGCCGGGAGTTCTCCGGCGGCCAGCGGCAGCGGCTGCGGCTGGCCAGGGCGCTGGCCGCCGACCCGGAGACGCTCGTCCTCGTCGAGCCGACCAGCGCCGTCGACGCCCACAGCGAGGCGCGCATCGCCGCCCGGCTGGCCGTGGCCAGGGCTGGGAGGACCACCCTGGTCTGCACCACCAGCCCGCTGGTGCTCGACCGCGCCGACCACGTGATCTACGTGGAGGAGGGGATCGTGCGCGCCCAGGGCACCCACCGGGACCTGCTGGCCGCGCACCCGGCCTACCGGGCCGTCGTCACCAGGGGCGACGACCCCCGGGACGGGAGGACGCACGACAGTCCCGAGCCGGCCACCGCCGGTCACGGGTCACGGGGAGGGGAGACAGCGTGAGCAGGCAGATTCTGCCGGTCGCCGACCGGAGGCAGGTCCGCGCCTACGCCCGCAGGCTCGTGCTGAAGTATCCCGGCGCGCTGTCGGCGGCGCTCGGCCTGCACAGCCTGGCCGCCGTGGCCGGTCTGGCCGTGCCGTGGCTGCTCGGCGGCCTCGTCCAGGGGGTCCAGGACGGCACCGGGATCAACGTCACCGCGGTCGCGCTGGCCATCGCGGGCTTCCTGGCCCTGCAGGGGGTGCTGGTCAGGTTCGCCGTCTACGCCTCCTCCCGGCTCGGTGAGAAGGTCCTGGCCGAGCTGCGCGAGGAGTTCGTCGACCGGGTCCTCGGCCTGCCGCTGTCGACGGTCGAGCGCGCCGGTTCGGGCGACCTGATCACCCGTACCTCCCGGGACGTGGACACGCTCTCACGCAGCGTGCGGCACGCCGTACCCGAGACGATGATCGCCCTGGTCACCTGCGCGATCACCGTCGGCGCGCTGCTGCTGACCGGGCCGCTGCTCATGCTGCCCTCGCTGCTGGCCGTACCGATCCTGGTGATCTCCACCCGGTGGTACCTCAAGCGGGCGCGGGACGGCTACCTGCGCGAGAGCGCCGCCTACGCGGACATGACCGACGGCCTGGCCGAGACGGTCGGCGGCGCCCGCACCGTCGAGGCCCTGGGCCTGCAGGAACGCAGGCACCGCCGGACCGACGCCGACATCGCCAGGTCCTGGGACGCCGAGCGCTACACCCTCGGGCTGCGCACGGTCTGGTTCCCCGCGGTCGAGCTCGGCTACGTGATCCCGATCGTGGCGACGCTGGGCATCGGCGGCGTGTTCTACATCTGGGAATGGGTCTCGCTGGCCCAGGTGGCGATGGCCACGCTGTACGTGCAGCAGCTCATCGACCCGCTCGACCGGCTGCTGATGTGGATCGACGAGTTGCAGGTCGGCGGGGCCTCCATGGCCCGCCTGCTGGGCGTCGCCGAGGTGCCCGACGACCGCGAGGCCGGTTCCGGCGCCCCCGACGGGGCGCGGCTGCGCGCCGACGACGTCCGTTACGCCTACCGCGAGGGGCACGACGTGCTGCACGGCATCGACCTGGTGGTCGAGCCGGGGGAGCGGCTGGCCATGGTCGGCCCGTCAGGCGCGGGCAAGTCCACGCTCGGCCGCCTGCTGGCGGGCATCCACGGGCCGCGCGCCGGCTCGGTCACGGTCGGAGGCACCCCGCTGGTCGAGCTCCCGCTGGACGACCTGCGCGGCCACGTCGCACTGGTGACCCAGGAGCACCACGTGTTCCGGGGCACGTTGCGCGACAACGTGCTGATCGCCCGCCCCGAGGCGGACGACTCCGCGGTGCAGGCGGCCCTTGCGGCCGTGGACGCCTGGGAGTGGGTCTCGGGCCTGCCCGGCGGGCTCGACACGATGGTCGGCTCCGGCGGCGAGCCGGTACCGCCCGCCCAGGCGCAGCAGCTCGCCCTCGCCCGCCTGGTCCTGGCCGACCCGCACACCCTGGTCCTGGACGAGGCCACCTCGCTGATCGACCCCAGGGCCGCGCGCTCCCTGGAGCGCTCGCTGGCCGCGGTCCTCCAGGGGCGTACGGTGATCGCCATCGCCCACCGCCTCTACACGGCGCACGACGCCGACCGGGTCGCGGTGGTCGAGGACGGCCGCATCAGCGAGCTGGGCTCCCACGACGAGCTCGTCGCCGCCGACGGCTCCTACGCCGCCCTGTGGAGCAGCTGGCACGGCACCCCGAGATAACGGCGGTCGGTGATCGTTCCCAGGCTCCCGGGGCCCGGCCGAGGGGACGACCGGCCGGTCGTCCCGCGATCGGGTGTCCCGTGGCATCGGCATATGCGGGTATGTGTCGGGACGATTGTCCATCACCCGGAAGACGCCCGGATCATGCAACGGCAGATCCGGTCGCTTCT